>JAJBBD010000204.1 GCA_020532355.1 Candidatus Cloacimonadota bacterium
AAAGCGGCGAAAATAATTGCCCTCAAGATCTGTTTCATCGTATTCCGGAGTGCCTGGTTGCGCTCCAAACAATGTGTATAGCACTCGGGTATCATTTGGGCTTGATTGTTCCCATTGAGTAATGTTAGGATCTTCTTTGCGAATGGCGACAAAGGAATAGTTTGTTCTGGGGTTTTTTCCAGTAGCCAACCAGTATTTTTCATTAGCAGTTAAATTTGATGGATAAACATCATAAACATTGCTATCGTCCGGACCTGATCCTACAGACCAATACCAGGCGTGTCTGCTACCTTCAAAATCGGGAATTCTGGTTTTACAGCCTATGTACATGGGAGATAATCCGTGATCCATATCGGCATCGTAGCTATAGGCAAATTCGTAACCGGGGCCTTTCACGTAGCCACTTTTATCGTCACTTGCCACGCCTGAACCCCATGATTCGGGACCCACATCAGCATCAAAGTAATAGGAAAGAGCCAAATCTTCGATGCTGTCTTGCTGGTTGGTATTGTATATCGTGCATTTCTGCGCCAGAAGGTAATAATGGTTTTGTACTGGCCAGCTATAGGTTTCCTGGTGTATAGCCACACCTAAAGGGTGATGTGTGCTGGAGCCAGCAGAGGCACCATAATCTCGATCACCCGGAGTGCCAAAGGGACAATAATCATAAGAATAGGCACTGTGAGTAAGGCATCCAGGCGTATCGAACGAAATTTCCTGAGGGATAGTAAAGCAGAAAGTCTCGCTATTGAATGGGTCAAATGGCAGCGGAGATGGTATTCCATAATTGCTTTCCAATACTATGTCGTTTTGGCTATAATAGTCAAAATTCGGCACAGAAGATGCAAGTGGGTTATATGCTGGTAATTGTTCCATTATTTCCAAATCTCCATCATATGCTACGGAAGTAAGAGTATCTATCACCGCAGGCAAACTTGAGTTCCACTCTTCATGATCTTCGGATATATAGTCATATTCATCATGAGGTGGGTAATGGCGCCAGTATAACAAGCGACCGAATTCATCTCTTCGTACTTTCTTTCCTGATATCCAGGTTCCGGATTTAAATATGAGTTTACTGTGTGGTAAATACACCAAATCTTCTATTGTGCCATAGTTACTTAAATTAAACTTAAACTGACCGTTGTTCACTTGTTTCAGATCCATTCCGCGATTAGCTGAATTTTCTACACTTGATAAGGCAAAAGACAGTGTAACCGAAAGTAAGATTATCATAAAGAATAAGCGTTTCATCAATTCCTCCCCATAGCATAGCTTCCGCTCAACATTTCTGAAATTATCTGTTGTAGAGCTAAGGCTGCCGCGTCTTGTTGCATATATGAAAGCGGGAAACCTAAAACTGCCACATTCGCTCCTTCATAACAGTGTTTATAGCCTAAGTACTTTGACGAATAGATATCATATTGCTCCTGAGTGGGAGGGAATGCAGGATAATCTGTTGGCTTCACTCCGCAGGCATAGAGCCAATTCAAATTGAGGGATGGATCGAACATCATAATTCCAGAAAACCCTTCCCTCATTGAAACAATTGGATTGAACGCATTTTCTATATTAAGCGGGATATCGGAGTAGTTTTGTTGTCCAATAGCGTTTATAAAGTAAGGATTTACGGCCACTGAAGCTGCCATTTCGCTTAATCCGATATCATCATAAACACCCAGTTTGGGCAATAAGATATTGTTGATTCCCCACCATTCGCAATAACTAAACAGCCTACCAAAGCTTTCTCTCAGCCTGTTTGTGCCACTAATAATAAGATTTCCCGCATTCGATAAATACACATCGAGAGCCTCCGCATGATGATCCAGGCTCAGAGAATGCATAGGATTATCAGCATGGACAAGAACCGTTTTATAGCCAATCAACTGACTGGGGGAAAGAGATTGGTCTATATCTATTTCATCTACCTGCCCATAAAGGCTGGGAGTAATCTGCTGGTAAAACTCATCAACAATGAGTTCCGGAGAGAATCCACTATGATTTGTGTCGGTATCCACAATAAGAATTCCTTCTCTTTCTTGCGGCGATTTATACGGCACCAGATTGATATTAAGAAGTACCACTTCGCTCAATTCTCCTTGAAGGTCTTCTACCATAAGTTCGATGCTGTGCATGCCGTCACTGAGGTTTTCTAATACGCAATAGCGGCTGAGGTCGTTAAGGTTTTCGATTCTGAGCCAGGCAAGTCCATCTGTACGATAAATCACATGAGGATTGTAGAATTGCGGAGAAATTGGGAAGTAACTGCCGTCCAAGCGCAGCCAAAAGGCACTGATTTGGCTGCTGTAGTTTATTTGGTTCTCATCCAATACCATGTTTATCTCTGTGTCGGATATAGGGTTGTCAGTCACATATCCGTCTAAGAAGCCATATTGACCATGGTAACCCCAGCGGAGATGTAGTTTAAAATCATCTGAGTTTATCGCCTCATAATTGTTGTTTATTTGCCACAATTCGCGCGGGTGTTTATCAGCACTGCCCGATATTGGGATATATGAAACCAGCAGATTATCAAAACCGTAGTGATAAGTACCAAAACCGGCAAGTGTTTGCGGATAGATCATTCCAACGGGGCGGTGACCGCCACTTGCCCTAAAAATGAAGGAACTGGGTTCAGATTGAATAACTCCGATGCGGCTTACCACATAGTATTGAAACTCGGTTAAAGTGTTTGCTTCATTAGCAGTTAATGCCGGCTCACTTTGGGAATTTAAAACAATCTTATGGATGTCTGGGCAATTTATAGAATTGTACCAATTACCTTGTGCAATTACTTCAAGATTCTCGTTCAAAGTATTCAAGCGATACATAAAGTGATGGGCATAGTTTCCATCCACATAGATATCGCCAATCAATTCGCGTACGATGAATTCAATTCCCATCGAGTATTCTGCGTTAGGATTAGTCGGGCTTTCTAAATAGCTGCCAAAAAGCCTGTTGCTCTTAAAAGGAGAACTTAGCTCTTCAATCTGCCCAGTAGGATGTTTTACTTTTACTGAAATCTGGGTTATCAGGTTTTGGATTATTCCGTCTTGAGTGCCAAATTCAAAATCAAGACTATTATTGGTAGTCCAGATCTCTGTGCCATCAAAGCGTAGCCATCCCTCCGAATCGGTTTCATATTCGTTGGGGCACTCCTTATAAAAGGTTAGCTTATAAGCAAAGCTCAAATTAGATGTGTCTCCTCCCTCTATCCTAATATTCTGCTTATAAATGTAATCATTGCCACCTTGCTCGATTTTGAAGTCATCAAAAAGAAGGTGAGGACTATTTACAGAATAGGGACTGAGAGGGTCTTTGGTCGAACACGAAAAGATAAAAAATAACAGCAATACTGCACAAGTTGTTCTTAGCCTATGCATGATTCCTCCAGTAGATTTAATCTTAGTTATAAGAATTAGGAAATATTGATGCATGTCAAGCGCTAATTCAATACTTTATAAGTAGAAAACATGGTGAGATACCCAAACCCCAATCTCAAGAAAACTAAGATCTAACTGCTATATGTTGTTAATTATGAGATTAGCGTAATCTCGCGCAGTTTTAAGCTGTGTAAATAATTCCACAATAGCCCCCAAAAATAATGGTAAAGACCTTTGAATAATCGGGGTATGGAGTGAAGCCCCATACTACAAGGGTGGTGGGTGAGCATAGCTACGATCAGAAAAAGCTTACCAAACCGATATCTCGCACCAAAAAATCTGCCATATATGGATGTGTAACGGTCTCTAGTAGTCTTGCCGGGTCATTTATGCAAAGCAAAACATAAAAAAAGGCCCCTCATAAAAAAGAGGAGCCAGGATGTTTAGGGAGTGCTTTTTGGTAAAAAAACTAAAATCCGAACCAAGGACCTATAGTAACAGTCATGCCTTGGAAGGGGGTATCGGGAGATCCGCTAACTTCAAAGGATTCTCCGGCTAAACCTCGCACACGCCAATCTTTGGTGAGAGAATAGCCATAAGTGTAGCCAACTTCGGCACGAAGACCCATCCAGGAGAGTACACGATACATGATCTCGGCTCGGGGCTGAACGTTCAGATAGCCTTTCCGCAAAAGAAAGTGTGTGTTGTTGGAATCGGTAATTGTGTCCGGAAGATCTGCCCAATCGTAATTTGCGTCTGTATTAATAAACTCCATTTCGTGGTAAGAACCACCAACCATTAAACCTACGCTGCCAATTAAGTTTTTGACGATGGGAAAGCGTTTGTCCAGAGTAACGCCGCCCAGCATGTTCTCGTATCTCATGTAGATCTGATAGTCGCTCATGCCATCTCGTTTGTTTTGGGTCTTTTTAGTGTCTTCAAACCAAGTGATTTGTCCACCAAGAAAATAGCCTTTGCCAATGGAAAATTTGCCACCTAAGCCTTGTTGTAACAAGCCATCATCACGGAACTTGTTGAAACCTAAAGAATCATGCGCTACGATCTTGTTGATATCGTCCATTTCCAGGTCTACCCACATGGGAATCCAAGTTCCACCGCCATAGCCAACACTTATTTTCTTCTTTCCAGGCAGGTTAGGCGAAGTTACTTCAGAAACCTCTTTAATGCGGCTGCCCAAGGTCATATCCATAGATTCCGGTTTGCCTGCACGAAAATAGGCCACAGAGATTTGATCACCGGCACGCAGTGACTTGCGAATCTTCTCAAACCCTGCAAAATTGGTAACATCCTGTCCGTTAATTTGGGTAATGATATCATCCTCGCGCAAGCGGTGATGCCAGGCAGGAGAATCTTGTACCACACCGGTAACAAGCACTCCAATAGTGCCTTCATATTTTAATTCTTGCGCCTTGGGGAAAGTGAGGTCTTCCAGATATAGTCCAAAGTATGCGGCATCGGGTGCTTCCTGTTCGCTGTTCATTGTGATGGACATCTGTGGGTTTATGTCGTCCAAACCCTTTAGTTGCATAATATAGCGCTTACTTTCAATTACTTCCTTTTCTTCTTCAACTTCTTGCGCACTCAGTGAGAGTGCAGAGAGTAGCACTAGTAAGCCAAACGTAATTATCTTCTTCATAATGTTCTCCTTATCTAAAACACAGAGTAATCTTTAGCAAAGTATAATGCAAAAGCCGTGCCAAACCGAAACGCTTCCAGAACCGTATGTAAGACAGTAAGTTGCTTATATGCATCAAAGTAAATAAAGGCGCAGGTATATCAGATTGATATAAACTCATATCACTATGATAAGTACTCTATGTGGCAAGCAGGGGAACTTATCTATTAACAAAGTTGTTATAGCATATACGAAAACAATATGTCTCGGAATAATAATTGCATCTTATTGTGCTATAAATCCGTTTGTAAGGAACTTGCATTATGAAGAAAAGCTTGCTGATTCTAATCCTACTCTGTGCTTTGGCTTTACTTGGCGCTGAGACCAAGTATTTGGCGATAATCCCATTTAGCGCAGCCAGTAATAACAGGCACAAAATACAGAATCTTGCCCAAGAAAGCGCAATAATATACTATTACAACGATCAGTATGCCATTGTTGCATTCGATAAAGAGCAAGAAACCAATTATGAACATATAGTTTATCCCAATGCCAGGGAGAACTTGTATCTTATTCAGAGCTGCGACACAGTAACTATTGGTAGCTTGGAATCATTGGGCAGAACTCACATTTTGCCTGGCGGTGATATCCTTTTTATCTCATCTATTGGTGCTGTGCAGTTACGTTCTTACACAATGGATTCTTTTATCAATCTACGTGAGCATCCTCTTGAAATCCCCAAAATGCGATTTAGCCCCAATTCCATGCATGAAACCAGGCAAGATTTAGTTCAACTAAGCTCGATGGTATCGGCGGATAGCATCCAATTCTTTATTCAGGCATTACAGGATATGCAAACCCGTTATGCTCTTGCGGATAATCGTTATGCTGTGGCGAGTTGGATTCGAGATACTTTCCAACGGTTTGGAATACAGAATGCGCATTTGGAAGAATTCACTTGGAACGAAACTCAGCAATACAATGTGGTGGCTACTATCGAAGGCTCAGTCTATCCCGATCAATATGTTGTAGTGGGTGGTCATCACGATTCGATCACATACGCAGATCCGATGAATTTTGCTCCCGGTGCAGATGATAACGCCTCTGGAGCTGTAGCAGCCATCGAAACCGCCCGAGTATTGATGACAGCAGGATATCAGCCCAAGTGCAGCATCCGCTTTGTTACTTATGCAGCCGAAGAATTTGGCTTGCATGGATCTCATTATAATGCTCAGAGCAGTCTGGAATCGGGAGATGATATTCGTTTGATGATCAATCACGACATGATCGCAAACGATCCCAACAATTTGGATCTGGTACGTTTGATGCCTTATGACGGATGCCTGGAACAAAGTGAATATGCAAGTTTATTAGTGGCAGAGTACAGTTCTCTAACGGCAACATACGGAAGCCTAAATAGCCACAGCAGCGATAGTTATTCCTATTGGAGCCGTGGATATCCTGTAATCTATTTCTTTGAGCAGGAATTTAGCCCCGTTTATCATAGCGATCAAGATATTATTGATTTTATAGATCCAGTCTATTGTGCAGAAGTAATTAAAGCATCTATAGCTAGCTCAGTAAGTTTTGCAAATATGCCGGCATCAGTCACAGATTTGGCAATTCACGATAACGGCGATGGCTCTTCGCTGTTGATCTCGTGGCAAATCCCCCAAGATCCTGAAATCGACCATGTTTTAGTATTTATCGGCACTGATGATCCGGAACAAAGTGAAGCGATTGCAGTATACGATGCCAACAGCTACCTCGCGACTGAGCTGCAGGAAGCTCAAACATATAACATCGCGATATGTACTGTAGATGCCTTGGGAAATCAGAGTTACCGCGAATATGGCTCCGGAATTCCCTACAGTGTTCCGCTGGCGCCCAGTTCTTTTTCTTCCACTCCGATACGCTATGCCGTCAAACTTGAATGGAGCCCTAATAGAGAAATTGACTTGGCAGGCTATAGACTATACCGTGCTACAGATGCGGGAGCAAATTTTGCTTGGCTTACAGAGCAACTACTTACCGATACGTCTTTTATCGATACAGATGTTTTCGGAGCACCCGAACAGTTTTATTATTATAAGGTTAGAGCTTATGATACCGATGGTAATGGAGGACCATTTAGCAATTTGTCAGTTTCGCGACCGGTGACTCTAGATCATGGAATTCTTATTGTTGATGAAACTAGCGGTGGCAGTGGTGCCAATATCTTTGTTCCCACAAATGCAGATGTGGATGAGTACTATTCTTCTGTGCTCCAAAACTTCAACACCAGCTCTGTCGATTTGGAAGAAATCAGCAGAGATCTGCGATTATACGACCTTTGCATTTATTCTTCAATAGTTTGGCATGCAGCCGACATTTCCGAATCATTGATTCCCGAAGAGACTATTGCGGCACTTGAGGAATTCATATCCTTGGGCGGGAAGTTCCTATATAATGGATATTTTCCCTCAATGGCGTTCGAATCTAACAACGGCTATCCCTCAGATTTTGCTGATGATGATCTAATCAACAGAGTATTTGGTATCTCCGGTGTGGATTACTCGGTACAAGCCAGAATGAATATTGCTAATGCCGAGGCCTTGGATTTGCCGGATCTCCCCTTGGCAGATTATGCCGGTATTCCTGCTTTTAATAACCATATTCTTCGTATTGAAGGACTTTCTGCCGCACCCGGGGCGGAAATTCTATACAGTTATGGATCAGATTACGCCAATGATGAGACCGCCGGGGTTTTGAACGGCAGTGCAGTAGCCATCCACCATCAATATCTTCTAGGTAAAAGCCTGGTCTTAAGTTTCCCCTTGTATCTAATGGCAGCGCAAAATGTTGAGGACATGCTTTACGAATTGCTGCATGTGCGTTGGGCGGAGCCTGTTAGTGTGGATGATCTTCATAGCCCAACGATAGGAAGCCTTAGTATCTATGGTGTGTATCCCAATCCCTTCAAAGAAAGTACTTTAATACAGGTGAAGGGACTAAGCTCTGCTTTGGCTTCGAAACTCAAAATCTACAATCTGCGCGGTCAGTTAGTGCGTTCTTTAGAAATGCCAAAAGCGGGAGAATTTGCTTGGGATGGCTGTGATAGCAATGGCATAAGCGTTGGCAGCGGTATCTATTTTGCCCGTGTGTCTCAGAATGGAAATCAGGCACAACGCAAGCTAATCCGGATCAAATAGCAAACCGAATAAAGATTTTCGCTTTACTAACAAACCTTTTGGGCTTCTTCCGGAACATGTCCAAACAGTATCAATGCCCGTAGAATAATTGGGGCATGGGGCGAATCCCTCTAAACCACGAGGGGGGAGGATGGGTATTGCTACGATCAGAAAAAAGCCCAACAAACAGATATCTCGTGCATAAAAAATCTACTATATATATTGATGTGCAACGGTTTCTATCATGGGTGAGTTTCGTGTGTTTACAAAGCCGGGGAAGTGATTCAATTAGTCAATGTTATCAGGAAGAACCGTTTTACGGATACACCTTCATAAACCTTGCGCAAAGGGAAGGGATGCTATCTAAAAGCGATTTACTGGAGCCACAAAAAAACGCGAATCCAATAATTGGATCCGCGTTCTACTTAGCGATATGCCATCTTATATAAACAGATTCAAATTACTCTTTTCGGCTTCTTCCAAATAGCTGGCTACTCCGCCGATTGTTACTCCATCGATTAGTTCACTTGCTTGAACACCCATGATGTCCATACTCATCTGGCAAGCGATCATCTGTACTCCGGTGCGTTTTGCCTGCATAATCATCATCTCCAGGCTGTCTACATTCTTATCTTTCATGCGCTTGCGCATCATCAAGGGACCCATGCCGGCAAAATTGATTTTTGATAAACCCAGACTGCTTGCGCCTTTGGGCATCATCATGCCAAAGATCTTGCCCATGGTGTCTTTATCTCTTTTAGGTGCTCCGGGTTTTTTGATTACATTCAATCCCCAGAAAGTGAAGAACATTGTAACTTTTTTGCCTGTAGAGGCTGCTCCGTTGGCAATTACAAATGATGCTAGAGCGCGGTCCAGATCATCACTGAACACAATGATAGTCTTGTTTTTACCTCTGTTGTTTCCACTTTCGAAGGACTGTCCTCCGCCTTTTTGCACCATTGCCACGATCTTTTTTCCCTCTATATTTACGCTTAAAAGCTTATTCTCGGTCATATTGCACCAAGCAGGAACATCTTTGGCAAAACCCGGATCACTGGCAGTGATCTTGAGGATATCGCCATCACTTAAGCGATCGATCTCATTTTTCAGGCGCATAATGGGTCCCGGGCATTGTAAGCCGCTTGCATCCACTACCACAGATTTGCCTTCGGTATTTGACTGTGTATGTTCTTTGCCCTGATAGATATGGTCATCTTTGCCAATGTATTCTCCGCTGAAGATATCTTCATTGCTCTGTTTCTGAGTCGCGTGTTCGTATGTGATGTATCCACCGCTAAGGTTAAGAACATCCTTAAATCCACTTTGCATCAGGATCCTGGCGGCAAAATAGGAACGCAATCCGGTACCACAGAAAACAATAGTTTTCTTGTCTTTAGAAATCTCGGATAGACGTTTGCGCATTTCGTCCACGGGGATGTTGATGCTGCCTTCAATGGTGCCCAGAGCGCTTTCTTCTTCTGTACGCACATCGATGAGGTTAATGTCTTTTAGATTTAGATCCCTGATCTTATCCCAATGTATTATTTTTACTAAACCTTTAACGATGTTTTCGGCTACCAATCCTGCCATATTGACGGGATCTTTGGCACTGGAAAAAGGTGGGGCATAGGCGTGTTCGATCTCTTGCATGTCATAGATAGTTTCGCCGTGTTTGAGAATGTGTGCCAGCATATCGGTGCGCTTGTCAACTCCGTCGAAGCCCACAATCTGTCCGCCGAGTAGTTTTCCGTTTTCGGGATTAAACACTATCTTAATCGTCAAGGGCAGAGCATCCGGATAGTAGCCTGCGTGGCTGCTTGCATGGATTATTGAGGATACATAGGGAATGTTGGATTTTTTTAATACTTTTTCGCTTACTCCGGTTGCACCTACGGTGAGATCAAAAACCTTGGCGATAGCGGTAGATATACTACCCTGATATTTACGAACATTGCCGTTTACAATGTTATCGGCTACCATACGACCTTGTTTGTTTGCGGGTCCCGCAAGATAGGTATGGCTTTCTTCACCGGTGATTGGATTGGGGAATACGATGGCATCGCCCAAAGCGTATATATCGGGATCACTGGTTTGCAAATATTCGTTTATCCTGATGCCTTTGTTATGTCCCAGTTCCAATCCGGCATCTTCGGCAAGTTTGCTATCCGGACGCACTCCGATGGATAAAATAACCAAATCCGTGGGCAAGCTACGTCCACTTTTCAGTCGAACCTGCAATCCACTTTTTTCGCGCACAAATGAATTAACTGCGTCTTTCAAGTAGAATTCCACATTCTTGGTCTTAAGGTGCTGATGTACGGCTGCTGCCATTTCATAATCCAGTGGCGTCATTACCTGCTCTGCCATCTCAACGATTGTAACCCTAATGCCCTTATCATGTAGATTTTCTGCCATTTCCAAGCCAATGAAACCGGCTCCAACAATCACAGCGTGTCTTACATCGTGCTTATCGATGTAATCCTTGATCTTATCTGTATCGGGAACGTTACGCAGAGTAAATATTACTTCATCTTGGATTCCTGGAATTGGCGGTCGCAATGGTTCAGCTCCCGGGGAAAGCACTAATTTGTCGTAACCCTCGCTATATTCACTACCATCCTTGCGTTGCACTGTTACAGTTTTGGCTTTACGGTCAATTGATACTACTTCTTGCTCGGTACGTACATCCACATTGAGTCTGGCGTTAAAGCTTTGCGGGGTTTGTACAAATAATCGATCCCGCTCAGATATTACGCCACCGATATAATAGGGAAGTCCGCAATTAGCATAGGATATATATTTCCCACGCTCGAACATGATAATATCAGCTTGTTCGTCAAGTCGTCTAAGACGGGCAGCAGTTGTGGCTCCACCGGCAACTCCACCTACGATAAGGTATTTTGGCATCGGGTATCCTCCTAAGGTTGATTATTATACTTCATAAAAAATATAATCCACCTTCAAAGGTTGGCAACTATCAAATAATGTTTCACGAAAATATTGAGGGATAACAAGTCTCACCACCTCATACTCCCATTGCATCAAGTTAACATTAAGCATGGATCAGCCAGAGATTCTCCCGTTGATTATAGAGAATAGCAACGCAAATCGGGCGTGAATTATTCTTTAAACAATAGGTAAGGGACGAGAATCATGAAGCTGCAATTGTGGGTAGACATGGATTTTGTCCGCTAGCAGCGGGCATCGAGGGTGGAGTATTTGAAAGAAGTCTGAAGCGTAGAAATATATCAAAATGAGTTGAAATAATTCCATGATTCAAGGAATTTCTTTCTAAATATTTGAAAAATAAGTTTTTATACTAATTAGACAGATGTCCTTAAACTGTGCTGATAGAAGTTATTAATATTCTATTCGGCAATTAGATAGCGCAGTTCATGTCAAACTTAGGTACTTGTATCTTCTTATCATTTTTGGGAGCGGAAAAAACATGATAGGAAAAAATTGCATAGGTAAAATTGTTGAATATTTTAGACATTTCCAAAATGCATAAAGCCTCACTAAAAAAGAACTTGACACAATTGCATGTATTCTGATATTTGTATTAAAATAGAATCCGAAATTCGCTTCTATCGGAGGCTAAAATACTTACACAGAGAGTGCTCCCCTGTTTAATGGGGATATTTTCGATTTTTTATGATAGATGAAGTTAACTAAAAGGAGTGCAATTATGAAAAAGCTTTTTTTCGTACTTGTTATTCTCATAAGCATTGTGCTTTTGAGAGGGCAGCCTATTGATGTTCGCAATATGACGGAGGAAGATTTTACTCCGGAGTTTTATGAGTATGTTAGGCAACAAAATACTAATACTAGGGGAGTGAGTTTTAACTTTCTTCCTCATCAAATTCCATATAATCTTCCAGATGATTTTCCGCCCTTAGAGTTTCACCAAGGACTGACCTGGGATAAAGATTTTGAACCCTACATTTCTAATTACAATGCTGGTGATCCGCTTTACATGTATTGGTCTCCCAATAGTGTATTTAATATATCCACAATTGAAGGAGAACCCAGTTCTTTGAGATTTGAGCCCGTCGATCCATTGTGGCATGGCAGTCAAGATGTGGCAATAACTATATCTGATGAAGAACTTGTTGAAGGATCCACAAATCAAAGTACATGGATATTTAATATTACTGTAGACAACGATCCAGAGGCACCGATATTTAATTTTCCCAATATTGATAACGACATTCCTTTGGGGTATCGATTCAACACAGATGAAGATGTTCCCCTAACGATCAACTTTGTAGGCTATATGACAGATACAGTTCGTTATATTAATTCAGTAGATAATATGTCTTATCCTACTGCTATTCAGCTGTATGTGACACGTCTTACCAGCGGAATGTCTTATTACCAGAGTGATAGTGGCAGTGGTTCTGGAGCAGGAATTGGTACAACTGTTACCTTCATTCCTCCCGAAAATGTTGTGGGAGATTATCAGGATTATATATTTTTGTTAACAGCGAAAGATAGAGTTTATAGCCAAACTGCAACCAGGACTATTAAAATACGTGTTAACCAAGTAAATGATCCCCCAGAGATATTAGAAGTGAAGGTAGATGGAGTTGATGTCCAAGACCTGATGGGTCCTTTCGACCAGGGCAATACCCATAACCTGGAAGTTATCGCTAACGATATTGATGGAGATATTCTATATTACAGTTGGGTATTGGAACGTGAAGGCTGGAGTTCTGAAATAAGCACAGATGCAAATTTCGATTATCTATTCAACGATCCGGGCAACTATCAGCTTACGCTTACGGTGAGAGACAGGCAAGATCTTGAAGATGAAGAGATCTTTGAAGTTAGCCGCAGCTGGGATTTTTCGGTTAGACAATCAGGACCGCAATTTACTCCTTTGGGTTCGGAAGGTCCTTTTACCGAACCTATCTATGTGAGTATATCAGCTCCTGAAAATGCAACCATCAAGTATAGTTTTAATGGTAACCATGAACCCTGGTTAGACTATACAGATCCTATTTACTTAGATCTAAGCGCAGATTATAGCGCTAAAACATATACAATTTGGGCATATTTCTATGATGAACTTGGCAATGAATCTGCTCATCAATATCAAGTTTACGTTTTAACCGGCAAGGTAGAGACTCCTCAATTCTCGCATTTGAGCGATAGATATATGCCAAATGTATTTGATCCGGTTGAAGGCAATGCTTTACGTGTAACCTTGAGCACTTTGCCCGAAGGGGCCTCAATTGAGTATTCCCTAAATAATGGCGATACTTGGCAAGACTATAGTTCGGGCATCGATATTCCCTCGCAAACAAAGGCAACAGTTATTGCCAGAGCTACAAAAACTGATTGGGCGCCCAGCGATGTTTCTGCTGAACATGTGTACATTGTGAACGATCAAGTAGGATTGGAACCTCTTGTAGTTTCCACTACTCCTCCACTGGAAGGGGGAAGTTATTGTGTGTGTTATGGCGATAGCGTTCAAATTGACTTTAGTAATTTCACTACCGCTCCTAACGATGCAATAATCCACTATTCTCTTGAACCGAAGGGTTTACCGGAAGCGGCACAGGAATTTACCTACGATCCAGCCTCAGGGGATCCCTTTACTGTGTATATCGATGCTTCAACCACAATCAGATGGTGGGCAGAATATACCGATCCATCACTGGATCCGGAGCTTGCAGTATGGTTCGATAGCGACGAACAGGCATTTGATTTCCCTGTCCAGAACAAAACCAAAATGACTTATTGGGAAAACGGCACAGTGTTCGATCCCGCTCCTAAAAGCTTACCGGATTATTATGACGCACCGATAAATATAGCTATTAATACTGAGGTTATACCCGCTGAGGGAACTGCCATCATTAGTTATCAATACAAAACAGACTTAATGGACAGTTTTAGTGATTGGATGGAATACACAGATCCTATTTACGCCGATAGGGATATCATTATTCGCACCAAAGCCTCTGCAATTGAGAATTATACAACTTTTGAAAGCGAAATTCATGAAGGCGTTTATACAATAACCGGCACCTTGCCCGTACCACTTGTATCTCACTCCAGCCCACCCGGTTCTAACATTGCATCTGCTATTGGTGGTCAATATACCTATGGGAATGATGTTCAACTAAGTCTTAGTATGCCTGTTGGAGACAGATGGCAGGATGCCACAATATATTACAGAATCGATAGTGATGATGGTTTTGTGGTTTATGACGACAGTACCCCCATAGAATTGAGTTTTGGACACTATCAATTACAGGCGTATGCCGCCAAAGATAATTGGATTAGTAGCCCTAATAGTGAAATAGGGGATTATTATGTTATGTTCCTTCCGCCTATAGAGATTATGGTAGACGGCAATCAGATGGATCCTGCGCAAAATCTTTCGGTGCACTATTCTCAGATAAGCGTGACGCTTTCAACGTACTCAGATGCCACTGTCCATTACACGCTTAATGGTAACGACCCTAATTCAGCTTCTTTTACCTATGTGCCAGGCACGCCGTTGTTAATTGGGGCAGACCCACTGATAGCACCACAAGACATAGTATTTAAGGCAATAGCCATAAAGGATGGCTGGGTGGATAGCGAGATGCTGGAAAAGACTTTCCGGTTTGTGCCCACTGTTCCGGCTCCGGTGTTCTCACCAAGCGACACAGACCACCCCGGCCCTATTATGGTAAGCATTATGGCTAATCCAGACTTTACTCCCTATGATATATACTATCTGGAAGATCCAAGTCCAGCGGATGTTCCCGGTCCGGATAACGGAGTATTATATGAAGGTCAGTTCGAAGTGGCCAGCTCTCGTGTGATTGCTGCCCGAGCCTATAAAGATGGATTTGAGCCATCTGTTGTGGTCTCTCAGGAGTACAATATTGCCAATACCATTGGCGAAATAGTGTTTACTCCACCAGCAGGAACGTACACATCGGCAACCGGAGTCACTTTGAGCACAGTCCCGGCTGAAGCAAATCTTTTCTTTAGTGTAAATAATGTTGATTGGTATCCTTACGAAGGACTAATCGCTATGGCAGCGGGTTATGTGCATACTATCTATGCTAAAGCAGAGCTCGCCGGCTCGGATACTCGGTATGGTCAAGCTAGCTATACTTTGCTGGATGCACCAATTATTACTCCCGTTCAAGATCAGTATGCCGCAGGCGAAAGTATTGATATCACCATCACTGCCCCCTTGGGCAATCTTTATTACAGTAAAAATGGTGGGGAATTTAAAGAAGGAATCAGCCCTATATCGTTACCAGATGAAACCAGTAATACTTCAATAGTTGCTTATGCCGAGAACGATAACGTTGAAACTGCCCACATCAGTCGCAACTATGTATTTAATCCTCAACTCAATCCTCCCGCAGCCAATGTTCTTCCTGGCACATACTACGAGCCTTTCAGCGTTGTGCTAAACCATCCTCAAAGTGTTGATATATTCTTCAGTAACAATGGTGTAGATTTCAACCTTTATGCTGGACAAGAAATTGATATAGAGAACAATCAAACGCTTTATGCCTATGCCACTAGATTGCATTATCCACAATCCATAACCAGAGAGTGGGACTATAAGCTAAAGGTTAGAGACCCACAGGCTTCACTGGCTTCCGGTGAATATGCTGGGGCGAGAGAGATTGCTTTTAGCGTGAATACTGATGGTGCGGAAATTATGTATAACACAACCGGAGCTGACGCTGCAGAGTGGATAGAGTTCGATGGAAATCCTATTGAAATAACGGACAATACCGATTTTTGGGTAAAAGGTACAAAGGACAATTGGGTACCTTCAAGCGTAATTCACTATTCTTATATTATTAATGGTACTGTGCAGGAAGTTGCGTTTAATCCGGTTGCCGGAGTTTATTATGAAGCTCTGGAAGTAGCGGCGATAGAACTCAGTACAGTTCCAGCAGATGCTCAGATTCTATACAGCCTGGATGGGTCTTCTCCTTCCATTGTCTATGCCGGTCCCATTGCTATTACAGCCAATACT
>JAJBBD010000205.1 GCA_020532355.1 Candidatus Cloacimonadota bacterium
AGGTAGTCCTCTGCTTTGGGGGCATCGGCGTTTTCGATGTCGTCCAGGCGCATCACTTCGTTTTTGATGTAGAAATCCAGCTCACGCTTGAGGAAAGCACCCAGGTCCTTATGGATGAAGTAGTCTCGGGTATTGCGTGCGGTGTATTGATAGATGTACTTCTCCAGTAGAGTGCGTTCTTTTTTCTTTTCGGTGGGAGCTATCAATTCGAAGCCCCTCAGAAAGTCTTCTACTGCAGGCATATCTCTCAGCGTATTGAATATGGTCTCTACCGCCTCAGTATTCTTGGTATCGCGCCAGGTGTTTTCTTGGGAAGTTTTTTGGGGATCACTGCGGTATTCGAAGTTGATAATGAGTTCACCCGCTTCTGTTAACTCAACCGGATGAGACTTATGGATTATAAAGAAGCGTTTATTGTCTTCAGAGCCTTTGATATTGCCATGCTCGCCCTCGGAGGCATCCACGATCCTGAATATGACATTTAGATTGGCAGGGAAGTTGGTATCTTCCTGTATGGCTCGCTGCAAGATATCTGTATCATCGGGGGAGAGCATTTTTTTGATGCCTTGGGAGAGGTTAAAACGGTAATTGCTAAAATACTCTGTGGATTTGATATAGTATTGGTCGGCATTTGCCCAGTGCAGCTTCACCTCTTCACCGTTGTAGGGTATTGCAAAAGGCGCTGCCTTGCCGGACGTTTCTCTGGTGTAATAGCGTCGGGAGATGAAGTCGCCGTCATCGTAATAACGTTCAAAGAAGCGATAAAGATGGTCATAGATCTCTGCTTCGGCTGAGGCGGTGTCCTTGGCAGCCTCGTATCGGGCTTTTGCTTCCAGCACCTTGGGGCTGTTTTCTGGATCGGCTACGCCATATTCTTTTGCCTTCTGAATTTCTTTGTCTATGGCATCCTTCAGCAGCTTCTTTTGGTCTTCATCCACCTGCCCAAAGGCATCCCTGATCACGCTCAGAAGGTCGTTATCTATAAAGCTACTCACTTGCTCTGCTTTGGCGTGCATGATACGATAGAATCCGAAATCTAGGTCGGGTTGATTGAGCTGAAACAGCTCTTTTAGTTTATCTATCAGTTTGGCTCTCAATTGATCTGTTGATGGCATGTATCTCTCCTCAAACTACCTTCCAGCTTATGGTGAACAGATTAGTTACCTTGGTTTTTTGTTTTAAGCGCTGGGATAGGGCTTCTATCAGTTTGTCTCTTTTTTCGGATATTTGGTCTTCAGTGCTAAAGAGTTTTTCCCGCATTTTGCGCTTCTTTTTGTCCAACTTGGCGATTTCTTCCTGCAGGTCGCGTTGTTCCTTCAGAGTAGTGCTGTGGCGGCTTAAGCGCTGCTTTTCCATAATCAGCCGCTTTACACTATCCAATTCCTGCTCCACTGATTTTACCATATCCTCAGCCCATTTATCCAGCTGATCACGAGCTTCGGCAAAGTGTTTGTTATTCTCTTCCAAGTTCCTGGTCAGAGTGGCATCTACGAATCTTTCAGAATCAGCCTGTAAACGTTTTTCAACGCTTGAAATGTCCTGGCTTGCATTAGAAAGGCTAGCTTGGCATTGCATGAGCTTTTCGCAGGTTTCCTGATCAAGGTTATTGCCACTTTCGTCTATTGCAGTAAAGAGCAGATACTCTTCTGTATCAAGAGATTTGACCGATAGGAGGTCGAGTTTCAACCATCCATGCCTGCCCTTGAGTTGCTCAATCAAGCTGATTCTGGTGGGATGATGCGAGATATCAAAGACCACCTCGGCTACGGGGCAAGGTTTCTTTTTGCCTTGCTCCAGGACGTATTCACCCAAAGGATGGCTCATCCGGTAGAGGAAGTCATTACCGTAATTTTCACCATCTTTGGAGATCAGGCGATAAGTGCCTAGTTTGCTAGCCTTGATCGGGGATCTCCTGAGTTTAAATACATGGTTATGCTCATTGAAAATAGCCATGCCATCCAGGATGTGCATGGTCAAATACCAGAACAGCTTGCCTATCCGGTCCAAGGTCTCGACAGCATCAGTGTGGTTTGTTTTGAGGCGTTCGTGCACATCTTCGTCAAAATGCTCCAGAAGCTTCTGACGGGTTTCTTTCAGCCGGGTTTGGATGGCAGAATCCAACTCTTTTTGCAGTTTTTTGAAAGCTAAGGCGATCTCTTCATGGGTGCGGCATTGCTGGTAGATTTCCAGGACTTTGCGCTCAAAATCAACTCCCGATTCCAAGGAACCCAAGACGTCGTCTGAAGCACCAAACACGCCCGTGAACAGGTGGAATTTATCGGTCAGAATCTCGTAAACACGCCGGTCTGCCTCGTTGCGTTCATTGAGGAAATTGATCACCACAACGTCGTGTTTTTGCCCATAACGGTGGCAGCGTCCAATCCGTTGCTCTATGCGCTGAGGATTCCAAGGCAGGTCGTAATTGATCACTAACGAGGCAAACTGCAGATTTAAACCCTCTGCTCCGGCTTCTGTGGCAATGAGGATGCTTGCCTTGTCCCTAAAACGGTCGATGATGGCTGTTCTTAAATCTACTTGTTTGGAACCAGATGATCTGCCTGTATCCTTGTTTTGCTCCAGCCACTGCTCGTAGATCTGCCCGGTGGCATCATCTTTGTTGGTGCCATTGAAGGTCAGCACTTCATCCCGATAGCCATTGGCTTCCAGATATTCCTTCAGCCAGGCTTGAGTTCTGCGGGATTCTGTGAAGATGACCGCTTTTTGGGCAGCTCCCATTTTGTGCATTTGGGAAAAGCCGATTTCCAGGGCAGTGAGCAAGGCTTTGGACTTTGAATCTACTCCGAAATTTCGCGCAGTTTCAATGAAGCTGTTCAGGTCTTTGATCTCGACTTCCAGTTTCTGAATATCAATCTGGATGGCTTTACTGTCTGGGTTTTCCGCTGCTTCCGCAGTTTCGGTCTCCAGATCCTCCTGGTCTTCCAACAACTCATCCAGCAGGTCGTCATCGATATAATCATCGATGATCAGTTGATCCAAAGCAGATTGCTTCTTCTGATATTCCTGTTTCAAACGTACCAGGCGATCCCTGATGATTTCCAGGGTTCCGGCAACTGCTTGGGGGGAAGAAGCCAGTACTTTGCGAACCAGTAAGATCAACAGGTGTTTTTGGCCCTGTGGTAAGGCATAGTTATCCTCGGAGTTGAGGAATTCCGAGACCCGCATATACAAGTCATGTTCTTGTTCTGTAGGGGTAAAGGGACGAGTTATCAGCCGCCGCTCTGTAAATTTGACATATTCCAAAACCTGGCTGCGCAAGGTTCGCCAGCAGAAACTCTGTAGCCTGGAACGTAAATCGTCCAGATCTCCGCCTGTATTCATATACTGCGTGCGGAATGAAGGAAGGTCTCCAAATATATTCTCATCTATTAGAGTGGAAATTCCATACAATTCAGTAAGCGAGTTCTGTAAGGGAGTGGCGGTCAGAAGTATCTTTTTGATACCATCTGTCGCCCAGCGGATGCGTTGACCTATCTTGTTGCTTTGCCTGTAAGCATTACGAAGTTTGTGCGCTTCGTCTATTACCACCAAATCCCAAGGAAGCAACTTGATAGATTCTGCCTGGTTTCCAGCATAGTGCATGGAGACTATAGATATCTGCTTTGTATCAAAGGGGTTGTCGTGACCCTTTTTCTTCAGGTCTCTGTATGTCTTGGCATCAAGCACGATAACAGGGATGTTAAACTTTTCCTGCAATTCAAGGGCCCATTGCTTTCTCAAAGATGCCGGGCAGATAACCAATATCCTGCGCTTCTTCTCTGCCCAGTACTGACACATTGTCAATCCAGCTTCAATTGTCTTGCCCAAACCAACTTCATCAGCTAGTAAGACACCTTTGGAGATGGGAGATCTGAGGCTAAACAACGAGGCTTCTATTTGGTGCGGATTTAAGTCCACGCAGGCATCAAACAGCGCCCTGCCGACTCTTTCAACTCCTGCACCGCCTTTCCTGCTAAGCTCGTAAGCAAAGTATTTTGCCTGAAAATCTGTTATCATCTACCTACCATCTATTTACTGTTTGCAGAGTGTTGATGCACATCAAAGCAAACAATTTTCCTTGGATCACTCATTGTGTGAAGGACTCAATCTGTCAATGCTAAAATGTCCTTCTGCCATTGATCAGTGAGAAATAGGGGATGATGTAGTGGTTCAAGAGTAACTATCATTACTTGTGTATCGTAGTCTTGTTCACAGGTTCAAGCATAAGACTGCAGCATCAATTTCTCAGATATGATGCTGACTCCTCTATCTCATGTTAACAAGCTCAAGATTTTTACTTCTTGACTAATCTAAGCACACTGAGAACATAGTAACATGAAGAAAATCCTAGTTACCTTTATTGGCAACAACGACTGCTTTCTCAGAGAGGGAAAAGAGGGCGCCATCATCAGCATCCTCAAACAGCGGGCATTTGATCTATTGTATATCTTGTATAACGATACCCGCTACCTGCAGCACGCATCGGATATACT
>JAJBBD010000206.1 GCA_020532355.1 Candidatus Cloacimonadota bacterium
CTTACGGCATATACACCCATAACTGCGATGATGACCACGAAGATCGCCATAAACAAGCTGATGTCCTTGTAGATTCTATCTTGTACATAGAATTCCGCTTGTGCAAGCTCAATATCTTTGGATGTGTAGCCAAACACTCCGCCCCCGGCAGCATCGGTAAATAGCTCTTCCAGAGCAGGCAACACGTTATGTTTGCTGCCCTCCTGCCAGCTAATCTGATAGTACTTTATCACGTATGGATTCAAGATCATTATCATCGGTATCATCTCATGATGGGGAGGAAAAAACCAGCAATCTTCCACCACTGCCACCACCTCATACCAGTTGCTATCGTCATCCGTGGCCATACGAAGCCTGCTGCCCAAGGGATTTGTCAAGTATTTGTCCGCAAAGCTCCGATTTACCACAGCCTGCGCCTCTGTTGCTTCATCAGGGATATTGCCTGAAAGCAGCTCGATTTCTCTTATCCGAAAAAAATCCGGCGTGCAGCTGCTCAAATAAGATGCTATGGGCGTATCCATCTCACTATCGTATAAATAGATCTCGACTTCATGAAAGCCGTTTTGGTTATCTAAGCTCTTACTTACCAGATTGAAATTGCTCACGCTTTCTTTTTGTACACCCGGTATCTCACGAATCCTTTGTCGTAAGATTCTGGCATCATAGTAACCCTGCCTGGCTGTGTCATTAATGCTAAGATACTCATATTGAATGGTATTTTGGGAATCCCAACACCAATCTAGGTTTCGAGCATTACTGTATTGCAGAGAAACCGAAACCGCCACAGCTATAAAAATAAAGCCGATGATCATCTGCACTACCAGCAGAATGCTAATGCCTCTGTCGCGCTGCACAATCTGCCGGGCACTTTGTTCCAATATCAGTTTGGAATGGTGCAAGCTCATTATCACACCGGACAGCACAGCCAGCGATAATAATGCAATAACGCCGTAAAATGCATGGGGCAGGGTGAACAGGCTGTAGCTAAGCACATCCACTTGGCAGATATCGCGAAATATGCTCATGGTAGCAGTATACAAAATGACCCCAAGCAATACTGAAATAACGAAATACAGACCATATTCGCCTAGCAACTGGCCAAAAATATCAGCTCTTCCGGCACCCAGTGCGCGTCTGAAATAGAACTCATCGCCACGCTTCTTCCAGGAAAGGCCGATTATAATAAAGAAATTGGATACTGCCGTCAGCAAGAACATGAAGGACAGCACCAGAATTGAATAGATGTTTAGAATTGACATCGTGGGAGCATCATCTTTCAGGCCGGTAATGAAGTGAATTTTGCTGATGGGATCGAGGTTTACTTCTAATCGGCCGGTTTGCCCAATCACGGAGCGATATTCATCCAGGATTTCGTTTAATTTATGCTCGACAACCTGTTTATCTTCTTTATCGGGAATCTTTACTCGGACATGACCTGTAAGATACCAGTCTTCCTCAGAATCGGTGCGATACTCATCTTCATTGTACCAAAGTGAATAGTGGTCGTGTCTCAAATGCAAATTACTATCCAAATCAGTGAATACTCCGCTTATGAAATACTGAGGATTTCCTCCTGCATAGATCTTTTTGCCCACCGGATTGACATCTCCAAAGAAATTCCTCGAAAAGCTCTCACTGATCAGTATTCCGTTACGGTCATTTAATAGTGAATCTGGATCGCCATAGATGATTTCCATTTTGTAGTGCCGGGGGAAATTTTCTGAGACATAAACTTTCTCTTCCATTTGGAAAGGCTTGCCGTCACAGCGCAGGTTAAGAGCTATCACACTTGGCCAGTATACAATATAATCCTGAACCTCTGGAATATCTTTCAGCAACATCTTTGCGGGGGGGATAAAAAACGAGGCAGAGGAAAACTCTCCCAATTCCGGGTGAATTTGGCTGTAACGTAGGCGATACCACTCTTCTTTGTTCTCCACATTACGATCATAATCTAGATAGTACAAAGAATACGAGATCAAATGAGCCACTACCGCCAAGCCAACGGCGAATCCCAGAATAGCAATTGCAAAGCTAAACTTCTGTCGTAAAATTTGCCTAAATGCCAACCTGATGTGTTTGGAGATCACTTTCCCTTCTTGATGCGAATATTCTCTCTGTCTTTATAAGCTCTGTAGGATGAAGTAATCACGACCTCCCCTTCTTTAAGCCCTTCTAATACTTCTACGTCGCGGATATTACGAAAACCCATTCTCACGGCACACCGGGTGGCTCTTGTAGCTTTTGAATCCATCACGTAAACCCAGTGCCCACCTCCATCACTTAAATATTGTCCTTGAGGTAGGTACAATACATCTTCCAAACTATCGGTAATGACCTCCACAGCAACAGATTGCCCAGATTTCATAGTCTTTGGAATATCCCCTGAAATGTCCACCTGAATCTTGTCGTTGATCAGACGGGGATATACTTTGGATACAGTAAGCATCACGTCTTCTCCTTGATGGCGTATCCTAGCTACGGCGCCCTCAGCCAACCTGCCAAGGTAGTATTGATCTACGCTGCCCCTCAGATAGTAGCGAGTGTCATCTTCAATCACTGCCAAAAGGCTTCCAGTAGAGATGATCTGACCCAACTTCAAATCTATCTCTGTAATCTGACCGCTCATCGGAGCCTTTACGTCTAGCTCGTTAATGCGGTTCCGGATCTGCTGTAAACTAAGTTGCAGTTGTTTCACGGCTCCATCCAGTTGTTCCAGTTGTTGCACTCGATACAGCGAATCCGTGCGTGCTTCTTCCACCAGATATTCGTATCTGGTATTCGCAATTTGGTAATCTTCTTGTGCCAAAAGATACTCTTCTTCTGAGATGAAGCTCTTACGTTTGAGTTCTACCTTCTGACGAAATTTCCGCTGTTCTCTGGCTAGTGCATTGCGGGCTTCTGCAATTTTTAGCTTCTGACTTTGCAAACTCTGGTTGTTCAGTATGCGCGCATTATTTAGGTTGTTTACTTGATCTGTGACTGCTGTTTCTTGAGCCAGTAAATTCAGTTTTAAGTCGTCATTACTGAGTTTAAGAATAGTTTGCCCTTTTTTAACATAGTCTCCGGATTGATAGTAAATGGCTTCTATTCTGCCTCCGGTCATAGCTTCTACCCTGTAAGTACTTATGGGAGTCACAACTGCATCCGCACTGAACGAGCCCTCCATTCTGCCTCTTTGCACTTTTGCGGTTAAGATGTCGCTCTCACGCACTATGGCATCCTGAAGATAACTTCTTATCCAGATCTGTCCCAAAATTAAAAAAACAGAAAGAATTAAAATAACCGGAACCAGTCTCATTTTTTTGAGCATTCGTTCTTTAATCGGAATCTCTCTATCCATCAAAGCCTCATATTTCATCTCTATTCACGTATAGTATCTTCTACCGCTCAATATTGCAATATTTATTCCACCCCCCCCCATTGTTGCAGATGTTAATAATCTCATTACAATTTTGATCAATAGGCGCATAGTTCCACTTTCATGCGCATCGGATCCTCAAAAAATACAGCATAGCAGCCCTCACCGGCGGCAAATGGGTGGCGATCTTGATAGAGGATGGCGATTCCTTTTGATTTCAAGTCTAAGGTAATGTCATCTACAAACTGCCGGGATGGAGCATGGAAGGCCAGGTGGTTCAATCCGCTATGGCACCGGTGATATTTGGGTTCTTTAAATTCTGCTTCCGTTTTTACAAACACGATATATGTGCTGTCCAATTTATAACTAATGCCCGCTCCCCATTCCTGAAACACCGTATAACCGAGTCGGGACAGAAACCAGCCCCAAAAGTCTTTCGTGGCTTCAAGATCGTCTACGTATATTTCTACATGGTGCAAAATTCCGGTTTTACTCATCTTTCTTGCGTTTCTTTCGACTGAGGGCAAGACCACCAAAACCACCGATTACCGCCATGTAGAATCCAAGATCGTAGCTCCAGCCGGTGTTATTGGGTTCATACATGCGGATTCCATCACCAAAGATACTAAGCACAAGAGATAATGGAGCAATCCAACCGTGCCAGATACCGTGAATCAGATTTGCTTTTTTGCCGCCTTCTTTGAATTGATCGGAACCTGCACAAGCGCTGAGAATCAGGATTAATAAGAGAGAGATTACAACAATTTTTATCATGGTAGCTCCTTACTACATTCATGGAATCTATTTTCTATAGAAAAGAGATGCGGTCAAGATATATTTGTTTCGCAAACAGAAGGTCAATCTTGGCGATCCGAACCAAGCGAGAGCCATCAATGCGGATGGTGGGGATATCGGAAAACTTCAGGGCATCCACTATCCGGTTCCGATCTGCGATAAACTTCTCAGAAGCACTCATAGACTTACCTCGATTGAGTTTAGTTGTTGATATATCCACTGCTCACGGTTAGCGATCACTTGAGCAAACACATTAAGAGCGGTAATGCCTTCCCGCTTGATCTTGGCTTGGATCTTGTGAGCAATCTGTTCTACCGTGAGCAGCTTTCCACTCTTCTTATCAGTCCAGGAGAGCCCTTTCCGCTCTACCCATTACTCTAGAGGTGCTATGGGAGTCCAGGATGGTACTTTACCGGGGAGGGTGGGCAAAGTTGCGCTCAATAAAACCACTAAACCGATACTTAGTGCATAGAAATCTGCTATATATAGATGTGCACCGGTCTCCTAACTACATTATTTC
>JAJBBD010000207.1 GCA_020532355.1 Candidatus Cloacimonadota bacterium
CCACGGGGTAGATCAGTCCGTCCAGGATGCTGTGTTCATCTCTCACCTTGTCATCTTGCACAAGCTCACCTGCGCCGAAATTGATGGCATTGAGCTAAGTTGCGATGTTTAAACCTATTATAGTATTACGGGACAGGGTGTTTGGAAAAGAGGGTGAGGAGGGTAAAGTGTTAAAAATGAATAAGATGAGATAATATTGAAGGTTTGGAAAAAATTGGAGATTTTGGGGGTTGGTTCGACAGGGTGTTTGGAAATTGCGACAAGAGGTTTGGAAAAGATACGGGTGGAGAATGATGGCTGTAATGAGGGAGTTGTGTTGCGAAAGAATAAATTATTTTGAGGTTTCCTTTAGTGATTTGAGGATGGCTTCAATGAGGAATCGGCGTGGTTTGAGTTCATTGTATTTCATTTTACGAGCGATAGCCCAGGCGAGTGAGTGGTAGCGATCGGCGAGCTCTTGTTGTTTTTGAGAGAGTTTTGCTCTTGAATTGAGGTGAACGGAGAGCTTTACACCTGGGGCAGTGTGCGAGAGCAGGCGTTTTTTTCGAGCCCACTCTTCGATGGGTGCAATTGGAGGCATTTTGCCGGCTTTTCTGCCCTCGTGGACGTATTGGGCATGGGGTGCGATCTCTTCATCTGCAAAGACGTCTATAGTTAGTTTTTGCGGGTCTACCTTAGTTTTGATGGCTCGTCTGAGCTTTCCCCAGGCTACGATCTTATCCCGGTCTATGATCGCGATAGCGTTTACTTCTATGCGATTGGCGAGATCGTTCAGGATGGCGGTTACATGCTGTTTAGGATTATTCATGATAAGCTCTTCCGGAGATTTCGATTTCGTGAGAGATGGGGTCGTAGGAAAGTTCCAAGGGACGGATATGGTAGTGATCGAAGACAGCTATTGAGTTCAGAAGCTCGTAGGGATGGGACAGCCCCAGGGAGGAGTAGTCTTCACTATAGAGGTGGGTATTTAGGCGCGCATCGAAGGGGGAGGCTTCCAGAGTGAGACGATAATGCTTACTGATGGCATCCAGGACAGCCTGGGAAGCGACGGCAACGGGCGTAAGCTCCGGAGCAGAAGTATCAGCAGTATCAAGCTCAAACTCGATAGGATCGGCGAAGTATGCCACCGGGAGTTCATCATCCTGGCGGTTTTTGATGTAGAAGGAGTAGTTATCTACGGTTATTACAGCGTTTGCGACGCGGAGAAGCTCGCCCAGGAGGTCTTTGGCTTTGTATTCTCCGGGAACGATTTCGATGCTTTCCAGGGTCGCCGGACCAGAATAGTAGGCAGTGGATCCGGAGATTCGATATTCTGCAGATAAAGACACTTGACTCAGAAGATCCGGAGGGTTGGGATTATCCCATGGCTCGGCATAATAACCTTCATTGTGTTCATCATTGTGTTCATCATTCTCTTCTACGAGGGATATGCTACCCATGGTGACAAGGTATTTGCGGTAGCGGAGGTGTTGGAACCATGTGTAGGGATTCCCAGCCCGATGGCTGTATTGCCAAAAAATGAGATAGATGTTATGGTTATCAACTTCAAAACCATACCGGATAGTATGAGAAGTGCCCGGAGCAGACTGATATCTGATCGAGTTTGAATCCAGTAACACATGATCCACCAGGGTAAAGGGCAGCCATTTTGATTGATCGTATGGTAAGTGGGCATACTGGTAGTTAATGGGCCCAATACAGAGAATCAAGCGCAGAACATCGGCATTGGTGTAGCTATCGGTATCTGGTTCACCATTCATTGCCAGGGGATGGATGATAGAGCCGATAATGGAGGGGATAGTAGCCACCGGATTGATGTATTGATCGGTAAGATTGATGAGCCGATCGGAAGCAAGCTGGAGGATGAGCCCCAGGTAGTCCAAGAGTTCCAGTTCCACCGTCTTCGCGGAAAGTGAGAGATATTCCACCGAGAAGGATGATTCCGGCAGGACACCTGTGTAGATGAGGCTATTGGCATCGTCGTAGATGAAGGCGGCAAAGGTATGGAATCCGGCTTTGATCTCGCGCAGAGAGCCCACCAGGATGGACTCAAGAGTGTCATCCATGAGCAGTTTAACCTTGGCAGAGCGGGCTTCCTGGCTCCAGTAATCGATACCGGAAAGACTGAGCGGATCGAGCTCCAGCTCCAGGAGGGAGTCGGATTGGTAGAGGATGGTGGTGATGCGCTTTATTATGAGTTTCATGATGTTATCCTTTATCAAGCGTCAAGATGACGCTTCTACCTTGGCGGCTTCGAGTTCCTGGCGGTGCCGGATGCATTTGATGTAGCTATTAAAGACATTGTAATCGAACCAATCGGCATAACGCTCGAGGACTATCTTATCCACGGCGAGGATGCGCTGTTTGAAGGCTTCGGGGATGGTATCCCATTCTTCTTCCATACCAAGGCGGTTGAACATTTCCAGTTCGTCTGTAGAATCATCGTCTTCGAAGTAATCGATGATGTATTCATATTGTCTTACATCTATATCAGTGGTCATTCTTGACACTCCTTTTGAAACATATTGATCTGATAACATCATAACCTTCCCGTGAACATTTGGATCAAGATTTTGCATGATCTTTTCGATCTGTTTGGGATGAAAAGTTTTAAGGCATTTCTTGTCAAGGCTAAAAACGGCAAAATCATGATACTGGGATCCCCTCAATTCTCTAACCCTGGGATCCCAGACATAGAGATTGAGCGTGCGATCGCGGGCAGAGATGGCGAGTCCCATCTGTTTGAGTGGATTCCTTAGCAGATCAGAGACCTTAGCCATGTATTCGACCTGAGTAGAGACCCCGAGATCGCTTTTGTGCTTTGCCAGGTGTTCAAAGAGCTTATCGCGGGAAGCGTATTCA
>JAJBBD010000208.1 GCA_020532355.1 Candidatus Cloacimonadota bacterium
AACCTAAAATCATTTACCACGATGCGTTTATCATTAACATCTATTTGAGGTATCTTGCATTCGTATTTGATCACACTATCTCCCTTTACCCGGATATGGGTCTTCAGACGCTCTTGTTATCGCTGCGTCTATCATGTTTTCTACTGAGATTTTAGTTGCAACTATATCAGTTGCTTCGAGCTTGCTTTCTATCCTATGTAATGGATCATTTTTTTTCCAGTACTCATCGATTTCCTTGGGCATATAAAGCCTCGCATCACTTTTGGAATGCCCGGAAAACCTGTGAGTAATAAACTCTATGAACTGCGGATGCCTAGTATTTCTAATCTTGGAAACAACTTCTGCGCATTTGTCGTAAAGATCATCAACATCAGTAGCTTTGCATTGAAGGTATGGCAATCCGAATCCCTCGATGCGTTTCTGGATAACACCTTTATTAGTGTTTTGAAAGGATGTACTCATAGCATAGTTGTTGTTTTCCAAAACAAACAAGATAGGCAAATCGAATACTGCCGACAAATTCAACGCTTCCATAACATAGCCTTCGTTCATCGCTCCATCACCAAAGATAGATACACATATCCTGTCCATGGTTTTTGCTTTTAAAGAAAATGCCAATCCTGAGGCAATGGGAACCATCCCACCGGTTATGCCATTAGTAATAAATTTCTGATATGATAGATGCTGAGATCCACCCCTTCCATAGACCATTCCGGTTTCTTTGCCCATTAACTCTGCGAAAAAAGGATAGGGATCTGGATTCAATGCCAGGAAGTGACCATGGCTTCTATGGCTACCCGTTACATAATCATTGGCACAATCTAAATGGCTTAACAACCCTACAGCAATAGCTTCCTGACCCCTTGAACCATGTGTAGTACCGCGTAATAAACCTTTGGCAAAGAGCTCTTCAATTCTTTCTTCGGTCTTCCGGATCAGAAGCATTCTGCGATACATTTCCAGTCTATCCATTCTCAAGCTCCAATATGTATTCTTTGATGTCTTCCATGCAAGGTAAAGTAGCGCTTTCGAGGGGCTCTGACGCGCCTATGGTACTGAGTTTAGCGGAATATGTCTTCAAACAGCCGCTATAGCCTCTAAGTAGTAACTCTTTGGCAACTTCACTGCTCCAATTTGCACCAGAGTATCCTTCTTCAACAATAATGATGTTCTTATAAGGCAAAGCCTTATCAACCAGTGATTGATCAATTGGATATACCAACGATGGAGAGACAAGGTGCACAGATATCTCTTCGTCCATATAGAGTGATATCTGAAGATTAATCAGATCAGCAGCCAAGCCTCCATATGTCATTATCAGGTAATTGCTAGTGGGTTCTTCAGCAATTTCCACGCTAGCGCACGGAAACTCGGACTTCGAATAGCTGATGTTGAGATCTTTGGCAGCCTCAGTTTCTTCCATCATGTAACGAGTATAATCCAGCTTGTTCTCTATAAAAACAATCGGATTGCCGCTATTTATGGCCTGCTTCAATAAATTTCCAGGATCGTTAAGAATGGAAGGAGCTACAATGCTAAGATCCGGGTAGCCCATAAATAGCTTTTCGATAGACTGAGAATGAGTCGCCCCATATCCTCTATATCCCCCCATTGGAGTTCGTAGCACAAAATGAAGATGTTTATCATACAGGCCAACGAACTTTGAGGCATGGTTAATCAACTGATCAGCACAAAGAGTAATGAAATCTCCAAACATAATCTCAACTATTACTTTTAAGCCACCGAGTGCCATCCCAATCCCCATCCCAGTAAATCCTTGCTCGGACATGGGAGTAGCTATAACCTGATTAGGATAGTCATGTGAAAGACCTTTGGATACCTTAAAAGCCCCACCATATGGCTCTTGGATGTCTTCGCCCAAAAAGTAAGTATCAGGATCGTTAAGTGCCTCTCTGAGACCCGCTTGTAATCTGGATATATAGCTCATTGCTTCTTTTGTATGTAGTTGTATAGCTCTTTCACGGTTGTTATCTCGTCAAATTCAGCCCTTGTAAGGCTAATGTCGTACTCATCGCTGAGCATACTTAAGACAGCAAAAACCATTAGGGAATCCCACTCCGGATAACTGCGAAAAACATCGGATTCGCGTACTGAACCAGTATCCTTTTCTAAGGTTGTTTCCAAATTCGCTATTAATTCATTCATTTGCTTTCTCCTTTGCAATCATTTTGTATAAATCAACCAAACGTATGCCACGATATGATTTTATCTTAAAGTAATCAAGTTCTCTTTTTAATAACTCAGCTGCGTTTTCTCCAAGATTCCTCCGTTTTAGGGCTGTTCGAAGTTTCTCCTTAAATATGTGCTCAATTGCGCCTTTTGAACGTCTGCGCCACAACCTAGGATCGGGAATCTCAGATATCAGCTCATTAGGATGAATCAAGAAAACCGGATACCGCTCGCGACAACCCGCTTCAAGATTTAGCAATCCACGAAACATACTTGTTACTAACGGCGATATCCTCAATGTTGTGCCTATATACGGATAAAGAAATGAAATAAGAGGGATCTCCAGAAGCTCTGAAGAGCCTCGCTTAGCAAGCGAGGCTTCACTGCAATAGTATGGTGATCTCGGTGCAGTAAGCCAAGATAGCTTTTCTTTAGAGCCAAACGAGAAGAAGAAATCAAAGCGTTGTGAGGCCACGCTACTATCAATCTTAAAGCCGGCTTCAACCAAAGCTCTAGGAGTATTCGCGTTCGCTCTCAATGCTGGCGCCCGAAAAGATATCACCTCCTCCCCTGTAATATCTTCCAGCATTTCTTTTGATGATTTTAAATTGCTCAATTGCTCAGCATAGCTCATCCTATCAAAGGCATCAGAATGGCCGTGAGCCGCTCCATGACTCCCAATTTCGTGACCATACTTCACAATTTCTTTCAATGAAGTATGATAAGACTTGGCATAATCAGCCGTGATAAAAAATGTGCATTTAAAGTTATACTCGGCATATAGACTTAGTAGTCTTGGCAAACCAATTTCCGCTACGAGTTTGCCTGTTTCTATGCTTTGGGTGTTGTTTACTATTGATGTTAGCTCCACATCATTTGTAAATAATACATGCTTTCTCATAACT
>JAJBBD010000209.1 GCA_020532355.1 Candidatus Cloacimonadota bacterium
AATCAGAGGCATTGTAAGCTTCTTATTGTAGATTGGCACCTTCTCTTTGATAAAAGCATCCAATCCCGAATTTTGCAATCCAATGGAGTTTAACAAGCCCGCGTCTGTTTCGTATAACCTCGGGGGTGGATTCCCTTTTTTGGGTTCCATAGTTATAGTTTTGCATACAAAGGCGCCTAAACATGCCGGATCGAAAAACTCAAAATTCTCCAGGTCAAATGTTCCTGATGCTACAGCTAGAGGTGTTTTTAGCTCCAACTTCCCCAATTTTGTTTTAAGAAGCTTACAAGCATTTGGTCTTATGCCAAATTGAGCATCTAAAGCAGATCCCATCTTACCTCCCTTGCATTAAAAACAGGTCCATCCTTACACACGCGACGATATGTCCAGTTCTCTGGCGTTCCAATGGGAACTGCGCAGCCATAACAAACTCCAATGCCACACGCCATGTATGATTCCAGTGAACAATAATGTTCAATGTTATTTCTAATACTCATCTCAGCTGCTGCTTTTAATAGCCCTTGAGGGCCGCAGCTATACATAGTATCGATCTTATATTTATCGATAACTGCCTGCAATCCATCACACACTTTCCCCTTTCTTCCAATGGAGCCATCCTCTGTCCAGATTTCGTCACAAGGGAAAACATCCCCCTGCGAAGCCCCTCCGTGCATCCAATAGATCTGATTGTGGTTTATAATCTCTTTTTGTAAATACCACAAGGGCGGATATCCTATCCCACCACTTATCAATAAAACTCGCCGACCTATAACGATGGGAAAACCATTACCACAAGGACCAATTATCTCCAATGTGTCTCCGGCATGCAGACGTGATAACGCTACAGTTCCAGGCCCAACCTTTTTTATCATAAAACCTATTCTTCCGCCTTGATTATCGTAAATGCTAACCGGTTTATACAGCTTGGGTATCGTTTGCTCGGCAAATGACGTTGTGATTGGTGCAGAAACTGCACGAATTTCGTAAAACTGTCCCGGTTTACCTGCTGCCCCTAATGTTTCATCCCAAATCCATAGAATAAAGTAATTATCCGAAAGCTCTTCTCGTAGCTGAATTGCTCTTTGGTGATATTGAGGTTTAATCATTTAACTATCCTGATATGTAATTCTACCATTCATGAACGTATATTTAACCCTTGATTTAACTGATTCATTTAACCAAGGACTGTTCGAGCTTTTTGAAAGAAAGCTATCTTCTGTAAAAGAGCTGTTTGAGTTTAGATCTATTATCGTAATATCTGCGCAAGCTCCTTCTTTGATGATTCCTCCAGGCAAATTTAAAAGCTGGGCTGGTTTAGAGCTCAAATTATCCACCAGAGTCTTAAGGCTTATCGTTTTTGTTTGCACAAGCTTATCGTATAGTATAGCAAAAGCAGTCTCAAATCCAATTATTCCAAAGGGAGCATGATCAAACTCACGTTCTTTTTCAAAATCTGCATGAGGAGCATGATCTGAAGCAATGCAATCTATCAAACCTTCTTTTAATGCAGATATGCACGCCTGGCGATCTTTTTCACTTCGTAGAGGAGGTTTCATTTTTGTATTTGTATTAAAACTGCTACACGCTTCTTCGGCAAGAACCAAATGGTGGGGAGTTACTTCACAAGTGACTGGAAGTCCTCGTTTTTTAGCACTGCGTACCAATTCTAACGACCGTTCAGTAGATATATGCGCGATGTGAAGCCTGGCCCCAGCGCTTTCTGCAAGCATAATATCTCGCGCAATGATAACTTCTTCGGCTAACCCTGGTATGCCAGATAATCCAATTCTTGTGGCAACTTTTCCGGCATGAATCTGCCCCTTGCCTGCCAATGCGTAGTCTTCTGGGTGCACAATCACCGGAAGCTTGAAGTTTGCTGCATATCGCAAACAGGAAAGCATTAAGCGCGAGTTTTGCACACAGTTTCCATCATCGCTAACGGCAACAATGCCTCCTGATTTCATGGTCGCCATTTCGCTGATCTCTTCTCCTTTGCTCTGTTTTGTTAGGGCGCCAATAACATAAACTTTCGCACTTCCGAGCTCTTTTGCGCGCAATTGAATATACTCAACCGAAGCAATATTATCGGTAACCGGATCTGTATTGGGCATTGCGCATACTGCAGTATAACCTCCTTTCGCCGCACTTCTGGTTCCTGTTACAATATCCTCTTTGTAAGTTTGACCAGGATCACGCAGATGGGCATGTAAATCTATAAAACCAGGAAATATTGCAGCACCTGCAGCATCTATAGTACGGTCTGCCCTATCATCAATTTGCTTGGCAATACTAGCAATTTTCCGACCATCTATTAGCATCTCTTTTCTTAATAGCTTGCCATCCATATATATACGAGCATTTTTTATGATTGTTTTCATTCTTCTTCTCCCACCATTATGCTTTTCCACCTAAGATCAGAAACATCAATGCCATCCTAATTGCTACTCCATTTGCCACTTGTTCTACTATTACGCTTTGTTTACTATCGGCTATCTCAGGTAAGATCTCCACCCCTCGATTCATTGGTCCTGGATGCATGATCAGTGCATTTCCCTTTGCGTATTTAAGAGTGTCTTTTGATAACACATAGTGCTTACTATATTCCTCTAAACTGGGAAAAAGCCCCTCAGACATTCTTTCTAGCTGCATTCTTAATCCCATTACCACGTCTGCTCCACTTAACGCCTTACCCAAATCGTACTCGACCTTACAATCATAAACGCTTTCCATATTAGATGGCATTAGGGTTTTGGGGCCGCATACTGTCACTTTTGCCCCCAATTTACGCATTCCAATAAGGTTTGAGCGTACAACTCTACTATGCAAAATATCGCCCACTATCGAAATCTTTAAGCCCTTAATATCTCCCCTTTTTTCCCAAATTGAATAGATATCTAAAAGCGCTTGAGTAGGGTGTGCATGACGCCCATCGCCTCCATTTATCACGGGTTTTTGTGAGTACTTATTTACTAACTGGGGACTTCCCGGAGAACTGTGTCGTATGCAATAAAGATCTATACCCATTGCATTTAAAGTATACACAGTATCTTGTAAACTTTCGCCCTTTTGTAATGCAGATACATTAGCCTGAAAACTCACCACATCGGCAGATAGTCTGTTTGCGGCAAGCTCAAAGCTCATTCGTGTACGTGTGCTATTTTCTACAAAAAGCGTGCATACGGTTTTTCCACGAAGGGTTGGAATTTTTTTGTATTCACGCGTATTAATCTCTTTCATTCCTTTTGCTGCTTCAAGAATGTACATGATTTCATCGCGAGAATAATCGTCCAGATCGAAGACGTTGCGACCTAAGAATTGAGGATTCATTTGTTTCTCCTTTCAAGCTCACTGGCATTGATTAAAGGTTAATTTGATACAAGTTTGGCAAATCTATCGCATTCGTCAAGTATAATTTTGGCTCTCATCGGAATCAATTATATATCTTCTTGAAAGATATATAGATAGTTTCACACATCTGCAATTCTTCATTTTTTCGTTGCTATAATTAGCCCGTTTTATTTGGAATTTTGCTGGGTAGTGTCTCAAAGGTTGGTGTAAATTGGAGTCAGCCAGATGAAGAAAAAGCTTGAGCCGGTTCCAGCCCGTCGCAGCAAGGTAGATTGTTTATAAAAAAGAACTTGACTTGGATTAGCTAGATGAATACAATGCAATTGGTTGTTTGGCCTACATAGATTGTGAGTAACAAGGTATATCAGATGCTCTCAAACAACCAGAGAAACAAAGAGTTGGAATTTACGCCAACATTGGGGACTCACCAGTTCGAGTAGAGTCCAGGATCATTTACCAATAGGAGTCTAGTATAGATATCAAATCTGTCGATAGACTCTTTTTCGGCTGATTCAATACTTAGTTCTCTGAAACCATTTCAAATCCCTTCTCTGTTAAATGATATTGCGAGGTTTAAATATGCATAGTGTTCTTGGCACTTATCTTCTGAACGAGGGAAAGCCGCCGATAGATTACATTCTGGGAAAGTTTGAGGATCACGACATCGTGCTTTTGGGAGAAATGCACTATATTCGTCAACAAGTGGAGCTGTATCACCGTGTGATACCCTTGCTTCCGGATTATGGCATCACAATAGTGGCCACAGAATTTGGCCGTCGTGCGGATCAAGCAATGATCGACGAGTTGCTATCCAAAAAGTGGTTCGATTTCCCTCTGGCAAAACGGATCACCCTCAGACAGGAAGCCTTTTGGGGATACCAGGAGTATCTGGATATATTCAGGGTAATCTGGCAACAAAACCGAATAAATCCACCCTCAAAACAAATCCGCTGCGTTGGCCTGAACGATCCCTATAATTGGAAGCTATACAACCAGATATGCCGCGAACAAAACCGCAAACCCAATCCCGAGGAGATCGATTTGATCTGGAAGGATTGCAACGAAATGAATTGGCTGGAAGCGTTAAATGCATATCACAATCCCGGAGTAAGCAAAGTATTCGGTATCATGGGCTCTCACCACGCTTTTACCCTTTATCGCGAACCTAGTTTCAATATTGAGAATGGCTGTAAAGTCTTCAAAGGTTTCGAAACCGTCCGCTTTGGCAACCATCTTCATGATCAGTATAAAGACAGAGTGTGTAGTATCTGCTTCTACGATCCCTGGGATGCCATTAAAGCCGATGCTCCCCGAAAGGCTCCGGGCGGCGGCATCATTGAGACGATAGTCAGTCCACACTTTTCCGAATTGGCTTTTGACCTGAAAGGCAGTCCGGTAGGCGATTTGCCGGATGATAGCTTTTACTCTCTGGGTTATGAGGATTTCCGATTGAGAGACATCGCCGATGGCATGATCTATACCTGCAAATTCTCCCAGTTCAAAGCCCTTACTCCGATACCGGATTTTATTGATGAAGACAATCTGCATGAGTTCCGCGATTTCGCTCCGTTTAACGATATGACAGATAAAAGCTGTGACGAGATCAACAGCACCATCGCTAAGTGGGCTGACATCTCTGACATCTGCTAATTGCCTCGATTGATGGAGATTATATGACTTGAATATTTACTAGTCATTCAAGAAAGGGAAAGTTATCAAGTTACATATTTTCTATCCGATTTCTAAATGTGGTCTTTGGGTGTCATCTAATACTGACCATACTCAAGTGTATATGCACCGATAAAGAGTTTACATTCTTTTCATCATTTTTCTAACCATAATCCAAGATAATCATCATAGCCATCCAAGCTCCTATGCTTAAGCTAGCAATTAGCGAAGGTTAACGCAGATATCAAGCTATAAATTAAGGAACACCCCTGCTTGAACTTGTGCTAAGCATAGCTTGATCTTTTAACAAAGGAACCGATAACAAAAGTTAATTAGTAGCAGACAGTATTATAATCAATTTTCCAGATGCTGCGTTTGCATTAGTTTATTCTGTTGTAGAATCTATCATTAATTCAACTATAAAGATTTACGTCAAAGCTCAATCCTTGATTTGTGAGTTAGACAGATAAAAATGGCTTGACTTTTTATGCCTTACCATTTTTATTGGAAGCAAAGATTAGTACAGGAGATTCCGTATGAGAAAACTCGTTATAATCCTGCTGGCACTGGCATTGGGTCTCAGTGCGTGTAGCACAGCCAGGCAGAAGCTAAGTCCTCGAGCAAACGTTAATGCCAAAACCGCAGGCGTATATTATGCCCAACAGAACGTTGAGAAAGCCGAAGAATTCTATCGCAAAGTATTGGAAGCGCACCCAGATCATGCTTTGTCATTACGCCGTATTGCCGATATCAGTCTGTATAAGGGCGAGAATTTCCCGGCAAAAACTGTAGAATTTAATACAGAAGCTTTTCAATACTATACTAAAGCTCTTGAAATATATGATGGTTATGATGATCTTACTAACGAAGAGAAGTTGGATATTAGAGACATGACTCGTCGTCGAGATGGTGCATGGACAAGAATTTACCGGGCTGGAGATGAAGCAGCCACAGCGGGTAACACTCAAGAAGCTATGGAAATCTTTGAACTAGCTCACGATTTAAATCCAGATCGTTTCGAGCCGATGATTCGCTTAAAGGACATCTATCAGAAAGAACTGAAAGACGATGCTAAGGCCGAAGAAATTCTTCTATCACTTATCGAAAAAGAGCCTGATAATCAAGATTACATTTTAGAAATAGGTGCCTTTTATTTCAATGTGAAGAATTTTGCTGAAGCAGCAAAGTACTTTGAGCAAGCTAGAGAAAACGCACCAGCAGATACAGATAACCTTATGAATTTATCATATTCATACTACGAGCTGGAAAATTATAGTAAGGCTTTGGAGGTAACTCAGGCAGCTCTGGAATTGCAACCAGCAGATCTGGATATTCTGCTCAATGCCCGTGATATAGCATATCGTAGCGATAATAAGGAACTTACAGTTTCATATCTTAAAAAGCTATTAGACATTCGCAGCAACGAATTGGAATATGCACAGCTCTGCTTATTATTAAATGAACTTGAGCAGTATGAAGAGCTGATTTCTTATGCGCAGCAATGGTATCAGTGGGACAACGAAAACGAAGATGCCGTTCAATTTGTTATTCTTGCAGCTGCCAAAACAGATAATAAGCCATTACAAGAGACTTTTACCCGCATATTACAATCCATGAGAGAATAACCTGTTATACAGTAGTTTGAGGGGTGCCAAAGCTCACCCCTCATTTTTTTTATGAAAAATCAATCTAAAAGCTATATATTTGCCGGTTTATCTATTCTTGCCTGGAGTAGTGTTTCAACAGCATTTAAACTTGCTCTTGGGCAGCTAAATCCTGCAGGATTACTATTCTTCTCAGCTCTTTTTGCTACTTTGTTTTTAGCTTGTTACAATTACATCACTGGGCAGCATTGTTTTATTGGGTTTACCAAAAATATCCAACAGTCATTATTTGCAGGTTTCCTAAATCCATATTTGTATTATGTAGTATTGTTTATAGCCTACAATCGCTTAAGAGCACAAGAAGCGCAATCGCTAAACTATACTTGGGCAATAATGCTTTCCATATTATCTGTGGTTTTTCTGGGTGAGCACTTTCGCTTAAAAGATATGCTCGCTCTTCTTGTAAGCTTGGTGGGAGTATTTATTATATCCACTCAAGGAAGCCTTTCTATATTAAAGTTTGATGATGCCTTGGGTAGCTCTTTAGCAATTGGATCTTCATTTATCTGGGCACTATATTGGATAGTAAGTATCAAAGATAAAAGACCGAATTCCTCAAAACTGTTTTACAATTTCTTAGTGGGAACCATCTTAATCTTGTTACACATTATTATTACTCAAGAAAGTCTATTTAAGCCTCAAGCAAGTTTAGCTTATGCTTTATTATCCAGTTTATGGGTAGGAATATTTGAGATGGGACTTACCTTTTTGTTGTGGCTAAAAGCACTTCAATTAACCAGCAACACTGCCAAAATATCCAATCTAATCTTTTTAAGTCCGTTTATCTCGATGTTCTTTATTCAAAGCATCCTGAAGGAATCTATCCATCCGGCTACAATTATCGGATTGTTGCTAATAGTAGT
>JAJBBD010000210.1 GCA_020532355.1 Candidatus Cloacimonadota bacterium
GCCGGCACGCGAGATCGACTTCATTGTGGAGTACGATCCGCAATATCTTGAGACGCTGTTTTTAGCGTTAAGGGGTGATAGAGACTGGCAAATCAAGTTCCGGAGACGTTGATTAATTTTAGAGTTTACCTCGACGGCACGGATTTAATAGGAGTTGCCGACGTGGAGCTTCCAAGCGTGGAGGCAATGACGGAGACGGTGAAGGGTGCTGGCTTAGCCGGTGAGATAGACAGTCCTACACTTGGCCATTTCGGCAGCATGACTTGTACGCTCAACTGGCGGACTGTTGAGAAACCCACGCTTGAGCTGGCAGCCCAGAAGGCACATAACCTTGATCTAAGGGGTGCAAGCCAGATTTACGATGCCGGGGCTGGCCAATATTTCGTTAGACCGGTAAGGGTAGTGCTGCGTGCGATTCCAAAAACGTCAGTCAATTTGGGGAATTTGGATGTTGGCGTAACGGCAGGCGCATCAAACGTATTTGAAGTTGTATATCTTAAAGTTGATGTTGGTGGGTCTACATTGATTGAAATAGATAAATTTAATTACATTTGCAAGATTAATGGTATAGATTACCTATTACAAGTCAAAGCTGCCCTTGGTATCGAGTAGGAGATATGGCATGAAAATAAAACTTAGTAAGCCAATTATGATTAATGGAACAGAAGTAAAAGAGATAAATATTGATTTCGATAAACTAACTGGCAATGACATCATCAATGCATCAAGAGAGGCACAACTTTTAGGCGAAAATATTGTCGTTCCAGAATTTTCTAAGCAATATCTTGCAATCGTTGCAGCTAAAGCAAGCGGTATAAACGTTGAAGATATCAATAACTTACCCGCAAGGGATTTCACTGCCATTACAATCGCTGTGCAAAATTTTTTGCTCAAGTAGGTCTTGGTAAAAAAGGCGCTGAACTGATCATGCGTGCTGCACTTTCGCTTTCGATGAGCACATATACGCCTGTTGGCTATTGGATGAGTATGCCGTTTGCCGAACTTGGCAAATGGCTTGAAATAGCCTCAGATATTCTAAAAGGAGGTGGCAGAAATAGCTAAAACATATGAGTTGGCAGTTGAAATTGCCGGTAAAGTAGATTCAAGCTTTAGCCAATCTTTTAAATCTGCCACTTCTGTTCTTCAGGAGTCTCAACATAAAGTACGCTCCTTAAAAAAGGAATTAAAAGAGCTTGAGCAGAACTATAAATCTGGTGCCATTTCTACAGAACAATATAAAGCAGCACAATCTAGGTTGACAGCCGAATTAAACAAGGCCGAACATGCACAAAAAAGGCTGGCGAGAGCTATTGAATTGCAGGGCAAGGCAGAAGCATTCCAGTCGAAAATGCGTGGCAAGATGCTTGGTGCCGTTGCTGCCGGAGCAACTCTTGCTGTCCCGGTGAAGCTTGCCGTAGATTTTGAGTCAGCTATGGCAGACGTGCGCAAGGTCATCGACTTTGAAACGCCGCAGCAGTTTAAAGAAATGGGGGAAGACATTCTAGCTCTTTCCCAGCGGATACCAATGGCAGCTCGTGGTTTGGCTGATATCGTGGCGGCGGCCGGGCAAGCAGGAATTGCAAGGAACGAACTACTTCCTTTTGCAGAAAGTGCAGCTAAAATGGGCGTCGCTTTCGACATTACGGCTGAACAGGCAGGGCAAATGATGGCTCAGTGGCGCACGGCTTTTAAAATGAGCCAAGAAGAAGTTAACGAGCTTGCAGATCAAATAAATTATCTTGGCAACACCACTGCCGCTTCTGCACCAAAGATATCAGACATAGTAACCAGAATTGGACCTTTAGGTGAGATAGGTGGAGCGACAGCAAGAGAGATAGCTGCTCTCGGTACAACAATGGTTAGCGTTGGCGTGGGGGAAGAAGTAGCTGCGACAGGAATTAAAAATCTCATTTTACGATTAACTTCAGGAGCATCTGCCACCAAAAAACAAAAAAATGCGTTTAAGGCGTTGGGATTAAGTGCAACACGAATGGCAAAAATGATGCAAGAGGATGCACAAGGCGCAATCCTTGCCGTTATTAATGCCCTAAGAAAAATTCCCGAGCATAAGCGTGCGGCTATATTGACCGATCTATTTGGTCGTGAGAGCGTTGCTGCAATAGCCCCTTTGGTGACAAACGTTGAGCAATTGGAAGAAAACCTGCGTAAGGTTGGTGACGCAACACAATATGCAGGAAGCATGGAAAAAGAATTTGAAGCAAGATCGGCAACAACAGCTAATAGCTTGCAACTTTTGATGAATACAATCACGAGGCTTGGCGTTGCTGTCGGCAGTGTTCTCTTGCCACCACTTGCCGAAATGGCTCATTCTGTTGCGCAGGTTATAGGTAGGGTTACCGATTGGATGAAAAAACATGAGGGGCTTACAAAGATTTTGGTATATGCTACATCAGCTGTGTTGGCCTTGAAAATTGCGATAGCTGTCGTAGGATTCGCAATCGGCTCTGTTTTAGTTAAGCTTGCAAGTTTTTATGTATGGATGGTAAAAAACAATATAGTCACTAAAATTGCGACTGTTTCGACTAAGGCCTGGGCGCTTGCTCAAAAAGGTCTTAACGTTGTTTTGGGCTTAAGTGGCAAGCTACTGTCTGTCGGCAAGCTCATAGCCTATAACGTCGCCACCAAGGCTGTAGCGCTTGGGACAAAGATGTGGACGGCAGCCCAATGGCTTCTTAACGCAGCCCTTTCGGCCAACCCGATAGGTCTCATTGTGATAGCTATTGCCGGTCTCATAGCTGGGCTCACCATCCTATACAAAAAAAGCGAGACTGTAAGGGCAATCATAAGCACATTGTGGGATACAATCGGTGCAGGACCACGTTCCATTGCGGCTGTTGTAGGCAAGTTATGGGATTTTATATCAGTCCTTGGCAAAATCAAAATACCTGACGTCTTTGTGAAATTATGGAGCGGGATTGCAGGCGGGGTATCTACTGCAATCGGTGCGGCTAAAACAGTAGCAAGCAAGATAGGCAGCATATTTGGCAAAATCAAAATACCTGACGTCAGCCTAATGCCCAATATTGTTTGGGATGTAGCAAAATTCCCATTTGAGGCGATCTCGGTTATCCCAGAAAAAATAGCAGGCATTATGGACAAAATCAAGCTCCCAGATATCTGGGTGCCTTTCGAGTCAATGACCGCCAATGCCCTTAAATCTGTCAAGGATAAAATGTCAAACTTGATCACATATTTAAGCAACATAGCTCCGATAGCTTCTTTGGGCAAGATATACGATGCACTTGCTTACGGGGCGGCCAATGCATATAGTTTTGTGACGGATAAGTTTTCGCAGCTATTTTCATATCTGTCTGCGATAAAATGGCCAGAATCCTTAGGCAATCTGTGGAGCATTATAACTTCCGGTGCTACATCTATGTTCCAGACCGTAACCAATGCCCTAAATTGGCTAATAGATAAGGTTAATTGGTTCATCAATAAATTAAATAAGATCAAGCTCCCAAGCTGGTTGCCCCTCGCTGGCGGTAAGGGTGTCAATATTGAAACGATACAACGGATAGAAACACCAACAGCCCTGCCAGAACACGCCGAAGGCGGCGTCTTTTCGGCCCCGCATCTGGCAATGGTAGCTGAAAAGGGACCGGAAGCGATATTGCCTTTGGAAAAACTGCTTAATATTTTTAAAGAACGAAAGGCTGTCTCAACACCGGCAATCAACATTACCTATTCGCCCGCATCACCTGTTATTAACATTTATGAGCAAGGCGGAATCAGCGCTGATCGGATCAGAAACGAGGTGCTTAATGCCGAGAGGCGGGCACAGGAAGAGTTTGAAGCTAGACTTAAGGCCTTCATGGCGCAACAGAGGAGGCTAAGCTATGCGTAAATATATGACTGTACAGGGCGACACCTGGGATTACATAGCATACAAAGTTTATGGTGCTGAGAGCGGAACAGAATTTTATATGTCAACGTTACTCGAAGCAAACCCGAAATATTTAAGCTATGTGGTGTTCCCGGCAGGCATAAGAATTAATGTCCCAGATGTGAAGGTTGAGCTTCCCAAAACACTTCCACCATGGAAGAGAGGGTCTTAAATGGCGAAGATCAGACGGGCATCGCTATCGCTTTCGTATAACAATGTAAACATAACAGCTGATCTTTCAGATTATTTGGTCAGCTTTTCTTATGAAGATAACTCAGACAACAAAGCAGATGACCTCCAGATTGTGTTGGAAGACAAAAAAGGCTTATGGCGTGGCAGTTGGTATCCAAACAAAGGTGCCAGGTTAGTCGCCTCTATTATTACCCAAGATTGGCGATTTACAGGCACAGCGCAAACACTTCCACTGGGATCATTTGAGATAGACGAAATAAGCTACACTGGACCGCCAGATGTAGTAACGCTCAAAGCAGTGTCTATACCGGTTCATTCGTCTTTGGTTGACGAAGACAAAATAAGGGCTTGGGAGGAAACCGCTTTATCTGTGATTGCGGGAGATATAGCAAATGAGGCACAGCTTGAGTTAATGTTTGATAGCGATTTTGACCCAGAATATGACCGAATTGAGCAATCTGAGGAGCCTGACTTGCCATTCTTGCAGCGTTTGTGTGACCAATCTGGTCTAAGCTTAAAGGTATCAAGCGATAAAATTATTATCTTTGACAGTACAAAATATGAGGAAGCACCTAGCGTTGCTGTGATTGCAAAAGGTGAATCCGACATTATTTCATATGAATTTACATCGGCAACCAGAAATATCTATTCTGCAGCTAGGATAGAATATCAGCCAAGTATTTGGGAGGATCCCATCGAGTACACTTACTCCCCTCCAAGTGCCCCAAAAACAGGGAAAACGCTGTTTATTAACGAGAGAGCAAATAACTTGGCGGAGGCGGAGAGAATAGCAAAATTAAGGCTCAGAAAGATAAATGCTAACGAAAACAGGGCAAGCGTTGTGCTTGTAGGCAATCAATCTCTTGTAGCTGGAGTAAATGTAACATTCTCTGGATTTGGGAACTTCGACGGCAAATATTTTATTGAAACTGCCACACATTCTGGCCCAAATTATGAAACGAGATTGAATGTTAGAAAGGCTCTGGGTGCATATTAAATGGAAAACCTTAAAGGTTTAATAAGAGTCGGTAGGGTCTCTGCAATATATCCAGAAAAAGC
>JAJBBD010000211.1 GCA_020532355.1 Candidatus Cloacimonadota bacterium
AAACTCTGACTATCTAGTGCCTTATTTGCTTCATCAATACTGCTGGCGGTATATACCAGGTATCCTTCTTGACGTAACAGGTCTCCAGTAAGCTTGCAAAAAACAAGATCATCATCGGCAATTAGAATTCTGATTTTATTCATCTTTATCTCCCTTCAGCCAAATAGAAACGGTGGTTCCCACTCCTTCTTCGCTTTGGATATCCATCAAGCCACCCATCGAAGCAATAATCTTGTGTGTTTCCGGAATGCCTATTCCCGTGCCGGATTGATTTGTAGTAAAGAACGGTTTCCAAATATCCTCCATATACTTGGGGGGAATACCTTTGCCGGTATCCTCTATCTCTACTAATACGCTAAGGTTCCCGCGCGGACTGGAGTGATTAGGGAATTCGCGGATACTGATGTGCAAAATGCCTCCTTCTGGCATGGCTTCGGTGGCATTATTGATTGTGTTTACAATGGCTTCCTCAAATCGGATCGGTTCTATCTTGGCATATATTGAATTGAGAGTATAATCACGAATTAACTTGATGTTTTCCGCAATCCTGGTTGACTCGATGGCGTGCTCTAAGGAGGGAACGATATCTTGTTGTTTGAGATCATAATCATGCATCTCGGTAAAACGCTGGAAAGCGTGAGTAAATACTCGCACCTTTTCGATCTCACCTTTAATGATATTCAGATATTCTGCATCTTTGCTGTCTGCTGCCTTTTCAAGCGGATCTAGCGCCAATATAACATTTGTTATATGCCTTCTTACATGGTGTGATAACCTGCGTGCTGTTTCTGCCCATTGCATCGCTTCCGCCGTTGTTTCTTCCACCTCATTCTGGTAAAGAAAGATCAGATACCTATTTAGCATGCTTGCCATTTTCTCTACATGAACTTTCGTTGGTCTAGCACAGATCTGCAGTTCCAAATCTTGATACGTGCTTTGGCTACGTTGCATACCTTGAAGAGTGTCTTCCAGTTCGGGAAAGATATCGTTTAAGTTGGTTAAAGATGAATAAGGATCATGTTCGATTGCCATAGCCAACGCTGCTTTATTGATGAATCCTATGCGGTTTTTCCCCCGTACGATGATAACCCCTTCACGTAGCTGATTTAGCGTAGTTATGGCATCTTTCTTCGATCTACATCTTACAATGTAGATATAGATAAGTACCAACACCAAAACCAAAATCACAAATAGTGCATTAGTCATTAGAAGTCTATATCCCATTGTTAAGAAAGAAATACGCTTGAGCCCATAAAACACTACCGAGTCATCCATCATGAGGGCAATTGTTGGCAGATTCCCCATTTGTTGCTTTAGTACGCATACTCTCAAAAAGCGAGAGTCTGGTTTGGGCACGGGGATACGAGCAAGTTCATGCAGTTTATTATCGAAAACTTGCAATTCGTTATCTTTATTTAGGGCAACAATGTCTTTACTACCCATTTTCCTTAATTCACTTATAGCATAGATCCTACTTACATCAATCTGCGGTGTTACATCCATCTCGTTCAAACTTGTATCGTAATATAGAATGCCTCGGTGACTGTCACATACAACTAATGTATAATCTTTTAACTCCCCCAAGCGATGCAGATAGCCGTTGTTTTCGATCTGACTCAATGTTCTCGGCAAGAGCAGTTCTTTTTTGCGAATCAGGCGCTTATTTTCGTAGTTTAAGCGCAAAATCATGTCGTTTTGCGAATTTGTCCCCCGCGTTGAAGCAACAACAAAGATGTCCAATATGCCGTCCTGATTAACATCTTCAACGTTCAGGCTTAAAAAACCCAATCCTTCAAACACTTTATGCAGATATTCCATTTGGCCCATCTTGTTTAATACAATTAGATGCCCGCTGAAATCATCCAAGCCATTAATCTTGTACAAGTTATTATTGAATGCTACATTCGAGAGCAAGAATTCTTTCTGATGGTCGCCATCAAGATCTGCAAAAACTATTTGATTGAATACGGTAGGGCTACGGAAAAACCACTTCTTCTTCCCGCTTTCCCAGTCGTAAACTATCACTCCTCTGGGATTAGAACTGTAGCCATCTCTGGCGAGGCATACCAATTCATATTTGCCATCATCATCAATGTCTTCCAATATCTTAGGCCTAAAACTCGATTGCCAGGAATATGCGTCTATACTCATTAGTTCATCGTCTCGATTATAGGCCTCAAAACTCTTCATTTCTCGCTTTAACGGTATTTTCCAATCGTAGCTAACTGCTTGTAACGAGAGGTTTTCATTATTATTGATGTTATAGAAAAGCCAGTTTTTCCCAGACTGTGGCTCTTTCAAAACAGACAAATTATATGGTCGGAACCTTCCTATATTGATTTGTGACAATACTTTACCCTCTATGTCAGATATCAATATTCTGCCCAGGTTATTCGCAAAATATGAGGTAACAACCATCTCGGAACCATCACTTTTAAGATCCGCCAAAATCATATCTTCAAACGATTCATTCCGTTGGTGGCTTTGCAGTTTTATCAAATCGTAGTTACGAAAACCACTGCTTAGATCGCAAGAAACAGCTAAAATGGCAATAAATAATACTATCAATAACTTATACTTCATTTTCAAACCTCTAGTAGCTAAGTTCAAGACTTCACTTTCATCGCTTTTTCAATCATATTACGCAAATCCTTACACTCATCATCTGCCTCCATATAATGAAGCAAATTATCGTAATTCAGCTCCCTCAATCCCTGTTCTTCCCCTAACAGCATACCAAAAGCAGCCGCAGCAAAACTGGGCTTGAACAACGAATTGATATTCGCTGCAGACTTCGCATCTATCCTAAATTCTTCGTAGCGGGGCTTATGTTCTTCTTCCACATAATATTGAAGCATTACTCTCCCCAGTTTAGTAAGAACTTGTGAAGCTTGCCGCTTTTCTAATTCTACAAAAACCGTAATTTCTTGATCTGCATATATATTAGAAGGAATAGATGCCATCGGAATCGTATTCCTGTTTTCGCTGATGTGTTCGATTCCCACTACCCGGTATTTTTTTATTGATGAGGGCAGATCAAATTCCAGCATAATGCTCATGTTTTTGCCAATAATATTATCGTTGAAGGCGCCGCGTTTCCGGAATTGTTGTTGAAACTCTTGTATGCCATCAAGATAGATATAGCTTGCACCACTATTATGCGCTAGCAATTTTAGCTGATCATCGCGGTAAAGCCCCCGTCCTATGCCCAGTATATAAGTCTCCAACCCTCTAGCCGTTGCAGAAATTATGCTTTGAGAAAGAGAATCTATGGTATATTGAGAATATACTCCATCACCAAAGATCAGGATTCCACATTCCTCAGCTTCTTTTCCAAGGTTAATCGCAATTTCCATAGCGGCTGCGATATCTCCCTTTCCTGTTGCTCCAATTGCATCCAACGCACTGAATGCCTTAAGTTTATCCTTACCGAAAATACTGATTTGGCTGGGCTCCTCTTTGGCACACACAATTCTTAACTGGTCTGTATCTTTCATATTCTCTATTACATACCTCAAACACTCCCGTGCCAAATACAGTTTATGCTCAGTTCCCATCCTACCGGAACAATCCAATACAGCAATCAGATTCATTGGCTGGACGGCGGCTATTTTTCTACTCGGTGCTTTTAGGGTGAGACTCAGTAGTTCTCCTTCTTTGTTGAAAGGATGAGGCTGCAAAGTGCTATGCATCACAAATCCGGGTTCTTGATGCGAATCGAACATTGGGCTCATATAGTTTATCATTTCACTGATGCGCACACTCTCAGGAGCTGGGATGATGCCATCGGTCAAAATTCTCCTCAGATAACTGAAGTATGCAGTGTCGTTATGATACGTAATCTTGTACGAAGCATGCGTATCAACCTCAAAAAATGCTCCGGATTCTACTGCAAGAAATGGTTCTGGCTCAAACGGAGGGATATTTGGAGATACATAAGCTCCGCTCACGGGAATGGGAGGAAAAGTGCTGTCGGAGGGAGGAAAACTATGAACAATTGACTGTTGTAGGCTGGGCTTCAGTTCTATCTTGATATTGGATTGCACAGATGCATCTAATTCTATGTTACAGAAACTATTACGTGCATCTAAAACCTTAACTCCCCGTCGAGTATTGTTTCCCTCAGCATCCCAAAATTCCAGCATATACTTGCCGGATGGAAGGGAGTGGATTACATACTCTCCCCGCGAGCAGGTATGCAACTTACTTACCTGATTATTTTCACGATATACTCGTATCTCAATATCAGATAGACCAATACCATCAGATGAACGCACCACTCCTCCGATATTTCCACCGATGCTGAGTTTATCTACAAAACTAGCCTGAGTTGCCCATAAAAAACTTAGTGAAATAATAATACAAATTATAAGCAGCCTTTTGGACATCAAATCCTCCCTAAAACTCAATGATTCAAAGTTTTCGCTTTAAGCCAATACCGTCAAGTAAAAAGCTTGTATTCTTAAAGATTCAGTGTTTCAAATCTGGAACTGCTCTGGTAATCTACCATCCACCAATTTGATTTTGATACAAAAGACCGCAGAAAATTCTGGGCACGAGGCGAAGCTCCATACAACAAGGGTGGGTAGGCATAGCTACGATTAGAAAAAGCCCACAAAACCGATGTCTCGTGCATAAAAATCTACGATATATGGATGTGCAACGCTCTCTACTTCATAAACATGCCTCTTTCGCTCCCACCGCCTAAACGTATCGTTACCTGAGGTTTAGGCTAAGATCTTCCTGCCGGTAAGGGATTATCCCTCCTTCAAACATGCCTAATGATGGGAGCAAGTAATCCGCTACAAATCCCCTTGCTGCTTGAATAAACAGACATGATAGTATCTATTCGGAGGTATTGCACAAGGCGTATGATACACAAAGTTAATAAGGATAATCCATTATGAAGGTTTGGTGTCTAGCTGGCCAATTTTCATGTGACAGATTGGATATATATCGCAGTATGAATTCCCAAAAAATAAAGGTGCGGAAATAATGGGCTTGACAAAAATCTACGCTCGAATTTCAAGGAACAAACAATGTGGAGGATTAGTCCTAATTGGTAAGGCAGCGGTCTTGAAAACCGCCGGGTTCTGCCCATGGGGGTTCGAATCCCTCATCCTCCGCCAGTAAATAGCAGTGACAGACATAAATAGATTTTAAGTGTCTGGAGAGGTGACCGAGCTGGCTGAAGGTGTGCGCCTGCTAAGCGTATGTAGGTCTAAAGCCTACCGAGGGTTCGAATCCCTCCCTCTCCGCCACAATATTTTAGTGTTGGGCAGTCGCCAAGCGGTAAGGCAGCAGGTTTTGGTCCTGCCATACGGGGGTTCGAATCCTCCCTGCCCAGCCATTGTTTATTGGGATGTCGTCTAATGGTAGGACAGCGGACTCTGGATCCGTATGTGAGGGTTCAAATCCTTCCATCCCAGCCAGATATTAGACCCGGTTTAGTGCCGGGTTTTTTGTTGTTTAAGATTTCTAGCGCCTCAAGGATGAAATACATTCTTGGGATCTTTTACGCTCTGTGGTAGATGTGGTTCGCATCTAAGCCATTATATCGGCTTAACATACTATCCAAACTGGTATTGAATTGATGCTTAAGCCTTGCAAGCCCCAAAGAGATTTTTAGCTCTCATTCTTGCTACGGCTGCAAAATCCTTAGCCAAAGAGGCAAAGATGATGCTGCGAGAGCTATTGATCAGAATTCTTGGATCCTCAGCGCTTTTGATCGCATACTTCATCACGGCTTCCAGATCGCCACCCTGCGCACCTACTCCAGGAATCAGAAACAGCCTTTCTGGCATCAAGTTTCGCATCTCTTGCAGGTGCGCTACTTGAGTGGCACCCACCACGGCACCCAATCTTGTAACATCGTACTGGGCAATCCAAGTTACAACTCGATGCCTCATGTCTGCTTTATGGAAGAAATCTTCCGCACTGGGATTTGAAGTGAGTGCAAGCGCAAAGGCAAAGCTTCCTTCCTCTTGCAGTAAAGGCGTAATCACGTCCTTCCCCATCAATGGATTCACCGTGATGGCGTCCACTTTAATATTCCGGAAGAAAGCCTCTACATAGCCTTGCATGGTAGAGCCGATATCGCCAACTTTACAATCCAGAATTACCGGGATTTGCTTTGGGATATACTCCACAGTTTTATACAAGGCTTCCAAACCCCTTATGCCATCTGCCAAATAAAATGCAAGATTGGGCTTGAAGGCTGTAGCGTAATCAGCAGTTGCTTCTATTATGGCTTTATTGAATTCCCAGATGGGATTATCAGCGTTTTGCACGCATTCAGGTAGCAAATCGAGCCGAGAATCCAAGCCCACGCAGACAAGACTTCCCAGCTCGTTATAACGCTGTTGATATTTATGCCAGAACGATTTTGACACTATCGTCTCCATCAATTTCGGCGAGAGCTACTTTGATTATTTCTTCTTTGGAGGTAGGCACGTTTTTGCCCACGTAATCTGCTTTGATAGGTAATTCCCGGTGTCCGCGATCGATCAGCACCGCCAGTTGGATTTGCCGAGGCCTGCCAAAATCCATTAAAGCATCAATGGCGGCACGTACCGTTCTGCCGGTATAAAGCACGTCGTCCACCAATACTACGATGGCATCTTCAATCTCAAAATCCAATTGCGAGCCTTTGATTACGGGCTGATGCGCTATTGTAGAAAGATCGTCCCGATACAGAGTTATATCCAATACTCCCACAGGCACTTCCTGATTGGAAATGAGCTTTAGATAATCTGAAAGCTGGTGAGCCAAAGGTACTCCCCGAGAGCGGATGCCTACCAGACGGATCTTTTCTAATCCTCTATTTTGCTCAATTATCTCGTGCGCCATGCGTTGAATACTGCGCTTCATCTGAGCGCTGTCCATGATCTGGCTTTTTACCTGCATGTTTTGTACTCCTTAATCGGCCGTTATAATTGCCAATACATCGCCTTTGCTAACGTTTGTTCCAGATGAAAGCGGGGTTGAACTCAAAGTTCCATCTATTGGGGAAGGTATGTTATTGTACATCTTCATCGCTTCCAGAACCAGTATTGTTTCGCCACGTTTTACTTTATCGCCTGCCTTTTTCTCATACTTTACAAGCATGCCGGGCATGGGAGCAGTAATGGATTCACCATCAGAGGGCTGGGGAAATGCCGCTTTGACAATGGGAGCGGGAGCAGGAGAAGTAGCGGGAACTGGTTCCGGCTTTGGTGCGGCTACAGGTACTGCAGGACGGCTGGAGATCACTCGTGGCGCCCCCCCCTTTTCTGCCACTTCTACCAGAAAGTAGCCACCATCTACAAATACATCGAACTGACGTACATCTTCGGGTTTTTCAGGTGCATCCGGTTTTTCTATCAATTTCCCTGCTTTAGCTTTGGCAATTAATTCTTGCTCGGCTTTCACGTCCTCCATACTTATGGGTTTCATCTCCTCTGGCATGGGATCCATACCATATTTGATGCGCAAGAACTTCTTGCCAGTAACATTGTATAATGCTACAATCAATTGATCGTCCAAGTTCTTAGCCAAGCCTTCAGTTTCTTTTTTCACTTGTTCCATCGCAGGAGGTATAACGTCACCAGGGCGCGCAACAATCGGTTTTTCGCCTTTAGGATAACCCTTCAAAGCCCTAGCTTGCAGGTCTTTATCGATAGGCAGCGTTGTTTTGCCATAGAGGCCGTAGCAGAGGTCTTTTACTTGCTCTGTTATGCGGGCATACTCGCCATCTTTAGTATCAAAAAGCGCATTGTTTACGCTCTGGATGCCCACAATTTGGCTTGTGGGAGTTACCAAAGGAATTTGTCCCAAGTCCTTGCGAACTTTGGGTATTTCTTCAAACACATCTTCGAGTTTATCCAAGGCATCCATTTGTCGTAATTGGTTCACCAAGTTTGAAAGCATTCCTCCCGGTGTTTGGTGAATAATCACGTCGGTATCGATGATGCTAAACTTGGTGTTATCTGCAAAATGCATGTATTTGGGTATGTCTTTTTCCATTTCTTTACCGATTTTATTCAGCAATCTAATATCAAATCCTGTATCTCTATTTGTACCCAGGAGGCTTATTACCAGAGGTTCCACGCCGGGATGAGAAGTTCTAAACGCATAGGGGCCCATACAGGTATCGATAATATCCACACCTGCTTCGATGGCTTTAAATAGCGAAAGATCACCCATTCCAGAAGTGAAGTGAGTATGCAAGTGGATCGGTGCCCTAACCGCTGCCTTTAACGCTTTTACCAAGTTGTAGGCATCGTATGGTGCTATCAATCCCGCCATATCCTTAATGCAGATGCTATCTGCACCCATTTCTTCGAGTTGTTTTGCTTTATTTACATAATATTCAATATTATAGATTTCTCCGCCCATTCGCTGTTCGGTAAGTGAGTAGCATATAGTACCCTGGAAGTGTTTATCATTCTTTTTGATAATCTTAACTGCAGTTTGGAAATTGCGGAAGTCATTAAGTGCATCAAATACCCTAAATATGTCTATTCCATTATCGCAGGCGCGTTGTGTAAATGCCTCTACCACGTCGTCGGCATAGTTTTGATAACCGACCAGGTTTTGCCCTCTAAGGAGCATCGAAAACGGAGTTTTAGTGATGTATTTTTTGAGAGTTCTGATGCGTTCCCAGGGGTCTTCGCCCAAGAAACGGTGCATTGTATCGAAAGTAGCTCCGCCCCATACTTCCATGGAATAGTAGCCCACTTGATCCATCAGTTCTGCCACATGCAGCAAGTCTTCGGTTCTGCCTCTAGTAGCAAAGAGCGATTGGTGTCCATCGCGGAAGCTCAGGTCTTGTATTTTGATAGGATTGGCGGCTTGGGGTCGATTTGCCTCATAGCGCATCGCGGTCATTTCTAATATGCCGTGTTTATCCATTGTTGCTCCTTTTATCTGCTTCTTTTTATGATTCTTCTTTGAGTAATATCACGATATTGCATAGTTTGAGAGCGCGCATAGGCAGCCCAAGGATGGGAAGCATTTCCGGTTATGGGCTTAGAGTAAGCCTCGTGCCTCTCCTCCCCGCTTATTAGTGCCAATACTGCGGAGATAGCTGCCAAAGAGCGTTTATCTTGTTTCATAAAATATCCTCTTAAGCCGGTATGTTTCCGTGTTTTTTGGGTGGTAGGCTTTCGCTCTTGCTGGAAAGAATTTCTAACGCATCTACTAAACGTTTCCGAGTTTCTGAGGGCATTATCACCGCATCCACATATCCCCGCGATGCTGCTACATACGGATTGTTGAAGCGTTCTTCATAGTCTGCTATCATCTCAGCGCGCTTGGCTACTTGGTCTTCTGCTGCAGCTATTTCTTTGCGGAAAATAACATTTGCAGCGCCTTGTGCGCCCATCACGGCTATCTCCGCTGAGGGCCAGGCAAACACCATATCCGCCCCTAAATGGCGTGAACTCATTGCTATATAGCTGCCACCATAATCTTTACGGGTAACCACCGTGAGTTTAGGAACCGTCGCTTCGGAATAGCACCATAAGAGCTTTGCACCATGGCGAATTATTCCGCTGTGTTCCTGATGAGTGCCGGGCAAATAACCGGGCACATCCACAAAAGTAATTAGCGGAATGTTAAAAGAATCGCAAAAACGAATAAAGCGAGTAGCCTTATCTGAAGCATCGATATCCAAACAACCAGCTAAAATTGTGGGTTGATTTGCCACAATGCCAACGCTGTGCCCTGCCAAATGGGCAAAGCCTACAATGATGTTTTGAGCATAGAAATAATGTGGCTCAAAGAATATCCCATCGTCCACCACGCTTTTTATTACATCGCGCATATCATAACCCATGCGAGGACTATCTGGAATAATGCCGTCTAATTCTGGGCAATTCCGCCATGGATCATCCTCAGTAGCCTGTATGGGAGGATCCTCCATATTATTTGCGGGCAAATACGAAAGCAGTATCTTGATCTGCTCTATGGCATCCGCATCGTTCTCGCAAGCAAAATGCGCATTCCCGCTTTTACTGTTATGGGTCATAGCTCCGCCCAATTCTTCCTGAGTGGTTACTTCCCCAGTGACGGCTTTTATTACATCCGGTCCGGTGATAAACATGAAACTGGTATTTTTTACCATAAAGACAAAATCTGTCATGGCGGGGGAATAGACGGCGCCCCCTGCGCAAGGGCCCATGATGGCAGTTATTTGCGGGATAACTCCGCTGGCGCGTGAATTGCGAAAAAAGATATCTCCATATCCCTTTAGAGCATCCACACCTTCTTGAATACGCGCACCGCCGGAATCGTTTATTCCAATGCACGGCACACCGCTTTTAAGTGCCATATCCATTACTTTGCAAATTTTTGCGGCATGCATCTCGCCCAGCGATCCGCCTCTGGCAGTAAAATCCTGAGAAAAGGCAAATACATGCCTGCCACTTACCAGGCCGTGTCCAGTAATAACGCCATCAGAAGGTATCTCGATATTCTCCATGCCAAAATTATCGCAACGGTGGCTTACAAACATATCCAACTCTCTAAAAGTGTTTTGGTCAAAAAGCAAATCCAACCGTTCGCGCGCATTTAACTTACCGGATGCTTTTTGCTTGGCAATAGCTTTTTCGCCCCCCATCTGAATAGTCTTCTGCTGCTTGCTCAGAAGTTTTTGGATATTCTCCTGTGTAGTATGCATCTATACCTCTTTCATTTGCAAATTGTATTGT
>JAJBBD010000212.1 GCA_020532355.1 Candidatus Cloacimonadota bacterium
CAAAGCTTATCTTAGCCGCATTCCTTATCTGTGTTCTGAATGCCGTTATTGCTTGCCTTGCCCTCACAATGTATCTATTCCCAATGTGTTAGGTAATTATGCTGAAGCTTTGATGTTTGGTAATAAAGACGCTCAAAAACGCGATTACTTAGCTTTTATCTCAGAAGAAGCTCGTGCCGACAAATGCACTCAATGCGGTGTTTGTTTGGCTAAATGCCCACAGCACATAGATATTCCGCATTGGATGAAAGAGATCGAAGAATTCTATGCCGATTGAGTATATAAAACCCTACTGTGTAATACCCAAATATATGAGAAATGGAGATCACAATTTATGGATAAAGATCATTACGCTCTAATCACTGATATCGGATCCACAACGACAAAAGCCGTTTTGATAGATATTGACGCTACCAACCTCGTTGCCATTGAACATGCCGATACAACAGTTGAAGCCCCATTCAACGATGTTAGAATTGGAGTATTCAACTCCATAAAAGCAATCGAACAGAAAAATGGAATAACGCTCTTGACCAACGATGCATCATCAAGTAGTATCCAATTCGTAGAAGGAATAAAGTACTACAGCACAAGCAGCGCTGGCGGCGGATTACAAATATTGGTAATTGGGCTTACCCTATTCGATAGTGCCAGCAGCGCAAAAAGAGCCGCTTACGGAGCAGGAGGCATTATTTTGGATGTGTTTGCCATAAACGACAATCGTAGCTCTATCGAACAAATGCTTGCTATGCGTAACCTCAGACCTGATATGATTCTACTCTCTGGAGGTACAGACGGTGGGGCAATTAGCTCTGTGCTACGCTTAGCCGAGATCTTACGCATTGCCAAGCCTATGCCAAAGTTTAGTACCAACGTAAAAATTCCAACTATCTTTGCTGGCAATAACTCAACCGTCGATTTGATAACAAGAATGATCTCAAACGATTTTGATTTACACATTTTACCTAATCTGCGTCCCAGCATGCAAACCGAGAATCTTAAGCCTACCCGTGATAAGATTCAGGAAATCTTTATGGAAAACGTTATGGAAAGAGCTCCGGGATATAGCAGTGTAAAGAAACTTGTGCATGCACCGATTTTACCCACTCCCAATGGAGTAATGAACACTTTAAAGCTTATGGACGAAACCGCATCCCAAAAAGCAATTCTCTTCGACATAGGGGGAGCTACTACAGATGTGTTTACTCATTTACACACACATTTCCAACGCACTGTAAGCGCAAATCTTGGTATGAGTTACAGTGCTTTAAATGTAATGAAAGAAAGTGGAATAGAATCCCTACTCAAGCTCTTGCCCCCAACAATTAGTGAAGAATGCGTACGAAACTATATTGGCAATAAAACCTTATACCCTACTCAAATTCCTCACGGATCCAAAGAACAACGTATTGAGCATGCTTTGGCCAAATGCGCAATTATGCAAGCTTACATTCAACATCAGGATATGCATTATAGCAAAGAAAAGGTCGGCTATCTAGACGCCCTTAAGGCTGCTGGCAAAGACAAATTTGAGGCAAAATTCAATTACATCGCCAATGAGGAATCATTCCATTTTTATCCCAGTGATATTGAATTGATTATAGGAGCAGGAGGCGTGTTTGCCAATGCCTCAAATTCATTACAATGCGCAGATATCTTAATCTCTGGATTCAAACCTGTGGGGATAACCAAACTAGCTATAGATAAACATTTTATTAGTCCCCATCTTGGTGTGTTGTCCTGTAATGAAGACCACCTTGCTCGTAACATCTTAAATAAAGAGTGTGTTAAATACCTTGCCTTACATATTCGCCCGATTTTCCCCAACAACAAAAAACACAATATACTTCAACTGGAGTATGATGGTATTATCAAAACAATTTCTGCCAACGACTTGTTGTTCATCCCAGAGAAAAACAACAGAAATTTGAGAATGAAGGCTTTTAAAAAATGTATGATAACGGGTGATATATCCGAAACATCAATTGTTACAGACCTTCCGATAATTGTGGACACCAGATCTGATTTAGACGCTTATGATGAGAGAATGGATAAGCTATTGAATCTATACCAAGTTGATGATAGCTTCTCGCAATTTTCCAATACTATGCTTCCTCAGGATTCTGAATTCTCTTATGATGTTGAATTGCCTTACAATGGTGATATTATTAAACAAGTTGGCGATAAGGTTTATCCCGAAGATGTTGTTGCTCAGAATCTATACAACCCACCTCGCTTGTTTGTGGTAAACACAAATCCTGACGGAACCTTGATACCGGAACCAACACTAAAAGAGGCGATTGTCGTTCAAGCTGGGCAAGAAGTCACATTTTCTGAAACAATCAGACTTCCTCTGCCAGAATATGGGTTGCGCAATTCACACCATTCCCCAGTACGAGGGAAGGTAGAGTATCTTGATTACAAAACCGGAATAGTGATTCTCTCAGAGATTCAACGATACAGCACAAAACCGAGCAAAATTGATCTGTCATCAGAACTCCAGATTCCTCCAAAGCGTGTAAAGCATTATGTAATTAAGAAACTGGGAGATTTTGTGTACGAAGGAGATACGCTTGCAAAAATTATGAAGCCCAATAAGATCCGCACAGCTATAAGTCCCAACACTGGGCATGTTACAGATTTTAACTCACACTCGGGTATGATTACAATCCAATATAAGAGTAATCCCTATAACTATAAAGCTCATGTGGAGGGAATTGTTAGGCAGATTGAAGATAAGAAGGCTGTCCGGATTTCATATTATGCTTCAAGATTATATGGCAGCATTGGTTGGGGCTACGCAACTCATGGCACACTTGTTTGGCTTTCTAATTCTTCGGATAGTTGCATTCCAGAAAATAGTATTGTTGTAATTCCTTATCGCCCCTCTTATAAAGATTTAGAACAGATTAAGCAAAATGCCAAAGGCATAATCTTTCCTTCAATCAACCAAGGAGATCTGATACAATACTTAGGTTTCGAGCAAGGAGTGATAAACACTGGACAGGAAAACATACCTGCTTCCATAGTACTCATTAATGGATTTGGAGAAATTCCATTCAGTTCTAATCAAGAGAAGTTCTTTAAAGATAATGTTGGAAAACTTTGTATGATATCGCCTCATACTCGCATCCGCGCCGGCGTTGTGAGAGCAAGCATCAATGTAATCAAGCAACAAATATAGGTTTCAGATTGTGTGGATTGAAACCATTGCACATCCATATAGAGCAGAATTTTTATACATGAGATCTCGGTTTGGCGGGCTTTTTTAATCGTAGCTATGCCCACCCATCACCATTGTAGTATGGGGATCCGCCTCAGCACCGATTGTTCAACGGTTTTTATAGATAGTTTAGTCTCTTTGATGATATGGCTTTGCTTATCCATCAAGCCTATGATATAAGACAAAGATTCTCGCTACGATTAATCTGATCTTCCTCGCC
>JAJBBD010000213.1 GCA_020532355.1 Candidatus Cloacimonadota bacterium
ATTATAAGACAATCTGAAATCTGTTATTCAAACCAGAAATGGATTATAATTTTACAGAAGTCGTAAAATAATTTCTCCCATGGTTTTACGCAATAAATTAACTTCTTTATTGACAAGAATCAGCAGTTAATCTAGTGAGTCCGAGTATAAATTATAGAAGAATCCTTGTTTAAAATGAGATATGAAGAACTCGGGTAGATGAATAAATTCAGTTAGGAGGAATGATGAAAAGTTATATGTTTTGCGTATTCCTTATATTGCTTATGGTCGTCCCATTGATGGGAATACCTTATGAGCAGACGGAGGAATATACCCAAAAGCAAGCCATCTTAAACGAAAGAGCAGTAAGGTTCAAGGCAGAAACAGGTTTTGAGGGAGATATCACTTTCAATCACCAGGATATGAAGTTTTCGCAACTGTATGGTATATTTAATGATATCCGTTTAACAGCCCCTCAGGATACAATATCTGCGGAAGGTGCATTCGACAAAGTACTGCTTAAGATAACACCCTTCATATCGGCGCGTGAAGGTCAACTAATCCCCTCAATTATCGAACGTAGCCAATACATGGTATCGAAGAAGTGGGAACAGAAAATTAACGGTTACAGCGTGCATCCAGGCGGCATTATTAGCATTTCCTATAACATTGATACTCAAGAATTTATCATTAATGATTCAACAGTGGATATTCCTAATACACCAATTCCTATAAACATAAGCAAAGAAGATGCCAAACAAATAATGATCAATGAGTATAAAAAGTCAGAGTATTACAATGGTCGTGTAAGAGGTAGTTCTCAAGAACCGAGTATTGCATACAATAGGATTTCAACATCCAAGGATCCATTGCAGTATAGACTGTATTGGTCAATGATGTTTTTTCAGGTTTCTTTCAGCATTGATGTGGAAACTTTAGAAATTCATCAACACATGAATATTATGATGTATAATATGTTAGCAGTGAAAGGTAAAACGTACAAACCAACAATCAGTGGTTTGGTGTTTGACCCAACAACTCCTCCAGAATCATCTTTACGGGGTATAAATGTTATGAATGGCGATCAAAATGGTTTCACTGATCCGAATGGATGCATTCAGCTATCACTTTCTCCTCAAGAAAATTATAAGGTAAGCTTGAGAAGTGAAAGATGGGATATCCGATCTATATATAACGAATCAAATTCGTTAAACGTAGATTACTATACAGAAATCGATCCGATGAGTTACGAGACCAATGTTTTAGATTTCATTGATACCCAAGATGAGCTAAACCCAGCGCCTCCATCCTTATATGCTGCTAACATTTACTATCATTTACAAAATCAAGACGACTTCTTCACAGAGCGAAGTCCTTCCTTCTCATCTGTAACTTATCCAGTAATTTATAATGATAATGAGGCTTTACCGGCGAATGACTGGGGAGGAGTTTTTGAAGTTAATTATAATACCGGTACCGTAGCAATTCATTACTACAATGGTTTCAATCCATACATTATTATGCATGAGTTATCTCATTTCTATACATTCAACAGAATGAATAGTTTAACTTTCAGTGGTGTTGCCTCAACGATGCTTGATAAAGCCATGGACGAAGCATTCGCAGAATATTGGTTGGGAAGGGGGCTTGTGACCAACAGTCATATTCGGAATTACAACGGGAACTCAATAGCTATTGATTTGCTAGACATTTACGACATTCATTCATCTGCAATTTATAACAACCTATCATTAACTCTTAACGAGGATTTTTATTCATGGTACTATTGTGGAATGCCAATTGCAGCAGTTTGGGAGGATATCCGAACAAGTCTCTGGTTCGATGATTTTGATATTAAATTGCTTGGTGCTTTGACTTCCATAACCGTGAATGATCAAGATTTAAGCAAACCTCGATATTTCTATAATGTTTTGATGAGAACCTCTACTCCTAATGCTCAGATGATTATTGACAAAGCCTATTCAGGCAGGGGTTTTCATTTCACGCCCCAAGTGGAAAGCTATAGCGAGGCAGATAGATCCCGGAACGTCTTTTCTCCCGGTGATCAGGTTCACGCGAAGATCACAAAAGCACCACAAAACACTCCGTTTGATGTCTATGTGATCAGGCATGATGACTACACATACGTAGATGGGGCAAATGTATCCACTCTGACCCCCCATTTAGCCAGCGGTTTCTCAAACCCGATAACCGGTAATCGCACCGATAACGAAGGTAAGTGGAGCGGATTGATCTGGACAATCCCCACCGAGCTTGAGAATGTGGATGGCGGTTATGACATTATCGTGAACTTTGGCAGTCCGGAAGCTCCTGATAATCGAATTCATTTTACCTATACTGCTGCAAATGTGATGGATGGCTTTGATGGGCTGCACGTACCGGGCTTTACAGTGACAACACCCACTACCATAGATATCGTACTTGCGTTAGACTGCTCTCCGAGTATGAGCGACCGTAGCCAACTAGCAAGAACAGCCAGGCAGTTTGTAGGTCAGTTGGAGGACGGTGATCGGGTTGGTGTGTTTGGTTTTGCAGCAGAGGTAGGTGGTAATCAGTATATACAGGACGTCGTTATAAACAGAATCCCAAGTGGATCATTGGGATTGACGCCAATCCTCAATAACAAAGATTATTTGAGTGGGCAGGGCGTTATCACATTTCCAAGCAATTACCCTTATCTTACCTACTCAACTGATATGAGAACGCCTTTTGTTAATGGATATTTGTGTTTCGACGAGTTGGCTAGACCAAAGCATTTTGTAACACTATCAGATGGATGGCACTGTTTACCCAATGGCACAACTTTACCTGATGGCACTTTTCACGATCCTACTAACGAGATTCGTAGTCGTTTATTGTATTCATATGAACCGTCCGGTATTCAATGCCATACAATGCGTTATAAGGCATATCCAACAAATAATGATGGCGACTACCCATATAATGAAGCCCAATCAAATATGCTCATGAATAGAATTGCAGAGTGGGGGAATGGAAGCTCTTGGAGCAGAAAATTTGTTAATGAGACTTACCAAGACATAAATGCGATTCTGGACGCGATAAGGCAAAGCTCCTCCAGCATTGATGAAAACAGGTCATATATAGGCCCCAATCCTGCTCAGGACACAGAAATTATACAATTTCTAGTAGATAAAAACGCCCACTCACTTGTTGCAAATTTCTCCATCAGTTGGTTTTGCACGGATACTACTGGATTGATCGACTTCAACCTTGTTAGTCCTTCTGGAATAGACGTGACGCTGAACCCAGATAATTACCATTACTACACATCATTAGGGCGAGTAGAACTCCCTTTTCCAGAACCAGGATTGTGGGAGGCCATAGTTACGCGGCCACAATCCACTTCCAGTGTATCGAGCTTTAGTTTTTCTGCAAAGGTTCAATCTGATCTGGAGGTGCATTTGACGTACTCTCCACGGAAACATAAGATGAACGTGCCTTTGCCATTGACGGTAAGGGCATTTGAATATTTGGAACCGGTAACTGATGCCCAG
>JAJBBD010000214.1 GCA_020532355.1 Candidatus Cloacimonadota bacterium
CAACCGGCAGAAGAAGGTAAGGGCGGAGCACAAAGCATAATTTCTGAACAAGTCCTACAAAAGTATCCCATTCGAGAAGTGTTTGCACTTCATGTTGCCAGTGAGTTGCCGATAGGAACCATCAGTTCCAAGGCAGGAATCTTTTTTGGCATTCCTCAAGAGTTTGATGTGCAATTTCATGGCAAAGCAAGTCACGTGGCTTTTCCTCAGCATGGGATAAATGCTCTGGATTGCGGAATAAGCTTTTACACAAAGATTAAACAAGCGATAGCAAAGCTGAACAGCGATGAGCGCATAATCTTTCATGTAGGGAAAATGCAAAGCGGGAAGATTCGCAATATTATAGCTGATGAATGTGCGTTGGAAGGAACCCATCGAACCCTGAGCAAAACTATGTGGGCAACAGTAAATGGGCTTATCGAAGAGCATGCAAAGCAAGTAGCCGAAGCATATAAAGCCAAAGCGGAAATCAACTTTTTGGGAACCTACGATCCAGTAGTGAATAATGCCCAATTAGAAGCTAAACTGCACCATCTATGTGATAGAGACGGGTATCGCTATATTGAAGCAAAAACCGAAATGACGGGAGAAGATTTTGGCTTTTTTACCAGTATGTATCCAGGTTTGCTGTTTTGGCTAGGTAGCGGTAGCAACTATCCGCTACATTCTGGGAGTTTCTTTCCTAAAGATGAATGTATTGAGGTGGGTATATCGGTGATGTGGGCATTGGCGCAAAGCTAAGCTATTTCAAATAATCCAAACTCAGTTCAATTTCCTTGATATCTTTGCCCACCGGAAGGATCAACCCCAAGGCTTGCCTGTTCTTCTTATCCTGTTTTAGATAGGGAATAAGGCTCTCAATAGAGTAATTTTGTGCGTAAGCTAAAACTTCATCTGGATATGGGTATAGAGCGAGGATGTTTTTGAGGGCAGACCATTCATTTTGGCTGCAAAGCTGTAATTCCAGGCTGAGATCGCAGGCAATGTTCATTCCCAAGGCTACCGCGTCACCGTGTTTTATCCTATACTCGCTTATACTTTCTAATGCATGAGCAAAAGAATGCCCAAAGTTCAGTATTCTTCTTTCGGCTTCATCATATGGGTCATTTTGGCAAATGGAGATTTTATACAGAGCAAAACTCAGGATTTCTTCAATGCTTGGTAAGCTATTGCCAGATATATCCGGCAAACACAGATCGGGGTATAAAATATGGGCTTTGAGCATCTCGGCAAAACCTTGACGTAGTTCATCTTTGGCTAGGCTCTCTAAGAACGATGCATGATACACAATACGAAAAGCGGGATAGAAAGTGCCAATGTGGTTTTTGTAGTGTTCAAAGTTGACGGCTGTTTTACCTCCAATTGATGCATCAATCATAGCCAATAAAGTACTGGGATAAAGTATCAAGCCGCAACCTCGCTTATAGGTCGAAACAGCGAACGCAGCCATGTCGCACACAATGCCGCCTCCAAAAATATGAACTTCATCCGTACGTTTGAGTGAGTGCCTGGCAAAGAATCTATATATATCGTGCACGGTAGATAAGTTCTTTCTCGTCTCAGAAGCTTCAATTGTATAGATTGGGACATTACAACTGGTGAAGAACTTTGGGAAATAATGAATCAGCTTCTCATCACAAATTATGAGCCCGTGTTCGGGGGGTACAAGTTTATCTTGCACCATAAGTGCGTCAGAAGAGATTAGCGATGGGTGCATATTAGTGGATTACTGCGATTTTCCCTTGAGCAGTTTCACCGTTGGCATCGGTGACCACAAAGAAATATATGCCACTGGAGACAATATTCCCGAATTCATTTTTTCCATCCCATTCAAAGCGGGCAAAAGGATTTTCTTTCAGTTCCTTTATTAACTGACCAGATGCACTAAAGATGCGACATTGATTATCTCCTGCAGGCATGCTGTCAATGGGTAAATTCACTATTTGTGTAACCGCATAACCATCAGGGCGGAAGGGATTTGGGTATGCCTTCAAGGTGTTAAGAGAGGTTTTGGGTTTTACTGTTTTACCAATGCGAAAAGTATTTAGCCCATCGGAAGTGCCAATTAGCAATCTTCCTTCAAGCGGATCATAACCCAAAGAGATAATCTGATTGGAAATTAATGGTGCGTTGCCTTTATAGTAATTTGTAAAACGCTCTCGGATAGGATCGTACATTGACAGTCCATTACCTTCACTGCCAATCCATACTCTTCCAAAGGGATCACCATAGATGCAAAGCGGATAGGTGCTTTCGCTGCCAAACAAACGTTCTTCATCTGCATAGTACAGAGTATCATTTATCCAAGTATTTGTTGCCTGGCTATATCTTGAACGCTTTATGTAAACATCATACTTGTACCAATCGTATTCATTCCACATATACAATCCGGTTCCCGCAGCTATAAAGTGCTGCCAACCGCTTGGGCTATATGGGACCTGCACACTGGTAACACCGTAGATCTTTCCGCCTTGCAGATCGGGAACGATATTTGTTAGCCAGTGATCTCCATCGGATTCTGGGAGACTATCATCATTCCAAATTGAAAGACCATTATCGTATTCGGTACCAAAGAAATACTGTCTTCCATTATGATAAGCATTTAGAACTCGTTGAAATGTGGCATTCTTAAGTTCGAAAGTTTTTATAACTTCAAGCTCTTGGTTAAAAACGCTCACACCCCCATCGTAACATAGCACCAGTATATTTCCATATAAGTCTTTGTATATTCCTCCGATAGTGCTGGTAATAAGTTTTGGTCCATTGGGAATGGGATCTCCCCATTCTTCTGCATCTTCGTCCCACATGCGTGATCCATCACGATATATCCATTGCCATGTATTTGCTACTTCATCATACACGGTTAGCCCATAACGGTTGCCGCTTATAGCTGTGCTGGTATACCATGCTCCAAACCATTTCCGGTTAAGATCATCTACCTCCAATGCCAAGATATTATTTGAATGTAGCGGGCTATTATCGCGGTCAAAACCATACCAATGGCCATCTTTATACGCACTAACTCCCAAAGTTCCTTTTGGGGAAACTGCATCACCAACCAGGCCGCTGCCAAACCATAAGGCATTGTTATTGTCTGTCTTGCTGATGGTAATTTTTGGGAAAGAAATGTTGTTGGGATTGTAGAATTGCCACTGATTATCCCGATATCTGGCAATCCCATTTCCCCAAGTTCCCAGATATACATTGCCATCAAACTCCTTTATGCAAGACACCTGATTATATTCAAATCCATCAGAATTCTTGTACCAATACTCAGTTTGCAAATCCTGTAAATGTACTTTTGCTAGAAGAGTATCGCTTTGGGATGTGTAGTGTAGCACATCATTATTCCATTTTCCGAAAGCTACCCATAGATTGCCATCATCAGATAACAAAATATCCGAAATGTCCCATTGGGTTGTACTTTCATAAGGCCTAATTGTTTGCCAAGATGTATTGCTCAGGTCATTATTGCCAACATATATCTTTCCATTTGCGGCAACAGCAAGATGTTCAGAGTTTGAGCTGAGGATATATCTATCGCTATTGGGGAGAGGAAACACGTCGTACAGAGATTTCCAGGCAGCATTTACTTCCAGAGAGTCCAAGTGTACATAACTTATCCCGTTATCATGAGCCATAAATAGCATTTTGTCGTCTGTTAACATCATGTCGTAGATATTGTTGTCGGGAAGCGCCCCACTGGTATTTAAGGAATTGTATTGATGGAGCATAAGTGGGAATTCCACACCACTTAGATAATAAAAAACTGCCAAGCCGTGAGAAGTTGCAACAAGCACATGAGATTCAGTTTCCAAGATGTGGTTTACTCGTAGTGAGGGCAGCCCCAAATCTTCATCCAAATTTTGCAAGCCTGATGTGCTTAGGATACTGATGCCATCGTTGCTGGAGCCCATCCACAAGCTTTCAGAAAAATCTATTAAGGCAATGGTGCGAATATCGTTTGATACCAGCCCATTCCCGGTGCTAAGCTCTTGCTTAGCGCTCCAATTCGACAGATCCGCAGAATCTGTTCCTTCAATCTCCACAACTCCACCCCAACTAGAGAAGAAAATTCTATTTTCTGTTTTTTCAATATCGAAGATGTGGTTTGTATTATTCACGGTTTGCCAGTTTTGGCAATGCAACAGGGCAGAAACTAGAATCCAGCCCAAAAGAATGTATTTCTTCATTTTTTTCGCTCCATTTTCATGAAGATATAAGCAAGTATTACTACCAGTGCCAAAAGCACCATAAGCAAAGAAAACAATACTTTCTTATCTGTAAAGGAAAATCCTATTGCAACCAATCCAAACAAGATAGTTACAAAATAAGCGATGAGGGAAATAGCTCGTTGAGATAAGCCGAAAGCCAGCATTGTATGATGTATGTGTGCTTTATCTGCTTTGAAGATTTTGCCTACTCGCAATCTGCGGAAAACTGCCAAAAGTACATCCAGAAAAGGTATAGCAAGAGCTGCCATGGGGATTATCATGGTCATCGAAGTAATACCTTTAAATTGCGCTGTACCGGCAGTGGAAATAGCTGCAATATAAAGACCAATGAATTGAGATCCTGTTTCTCCCAAAAAGATCTTTGCCGGGTGGAAATTGTGGATTAAAAAAGCCAGTATTCCTCCAAGAAGGAAACACGAGAGAGAAATAACCAATGTATTTGCTTCCCGCAGACCTACTACCAGTAATACTACGCACACTATAGCGGCAATTCCGGTTGCCAAGCCATCTATACCGTCAATCAGATTAATGGCATTGATTACGATAACATACCATATCACGGTTAATGGGAATGACATCCAGCCCAAAATAAAATGCTCACCCAGCGGATTGGTTAGATAGTGAATTCTATATCCGATAACATACATAATTATACCCAAAAGTAATTGCCAAATGAGTTTATGCCGCGCTCGACTTTCAAAACGATCGTCAATCATACCAAATGTTAGTGCCAGAATTCCAATAACCGACAGCTCAAAATAGAGCCTACTAATTTCTGCTCCTAGATGCAAAAAGGCAAATAATAGCTGAGTGGCTATGATGGGCAAGCCAAAGGAAAGTCCCCCGGCTTCTGCAATACTGGTTCTATGGATGCGTCTTTCATTGGGACGGGCAAGAATGCCATGTCTGGTAGCAAAGCGAATATTCCACGGCACTAAAAGATTAGTAGCCACGAATATAAAGCAAGAGGCTGCGATTATTTGTATGTTCATTTTACCAATCAGTTTTTATTTCTGCAATAAGCCCTCAAGACTGGCAGGCTTATTTGTAATAGTGGTAAACAAGAAGTGTTTTTTATCACTTCAAGACCCTTCGTAAAGTTTACGGTATGCCATTACCATGTTCTCATAGTTACACAAAGATGCGATAAATTGGCGGGCATAGTTACCTTTTGCCAAAATCTGTTTAGGATTTTTGGCTATGTTACCCAGTGTATTAAGTAATTCAGTTTCGTTATCTAGGGGTACTAACCAGCCATTGTGTTCATTTACCAATTCGCCAATAGAATCGATTGCGGATCCTATAACTGGTAAGCCAGAATGCATGGCTTCGATGATACTATAGGGCATGGCTTCCCATCTGGAATAGAGTATAAACACGTCAAACTTAGCCAGCCAAGGGATTATATCCGAATCCCATCCAGGCAAAAATATCTTTTCATTCAAACGCTGTGAGGCAACAATATTACGGCACAGCGAATAGTGCTTTCCTTCTCCCAAAATGATGAACCGCAAGTTCTTATACTGATGACATGCTTTGCAGGCAGCGCTAAGTAAGGCTAGAACATTTTTTTGATCGGAAAACCGGATAGTGCTACCAATAGTTACCGTGTCTTGAAGGGTTTTTCGATTCAATGAGTTTAGTTTTTGCAAGCTCTTTAAAGCCATGGCATTGTATATGGTAACTGCCTTGTTTCTGGATACTAAGCCCAGCTCAAGGCATCTAGTACGATCTGAATTGTTTACAAATACAGTAAAATCTCCCAAGGCATTGCCAATCTTTTCCATCTGCATATAGAAGTATTGCAATAGTGGGTGTTGATGTGCTTGAAAGGCAGTTCCGTGTACGGTGTGGACGATCTTTGAAACCCTCATAGTACTTGCCGCTATACGTCCCAACAACCCGGGCTTTGAAGAATTTGTATGAACAATATCGAAGCGGTATTTCTTGATGATTAGCATGATTTCAAGTAAGGCTGCAAGATCCAACAGAGAGATGGCATGGCGAAAGGCTCTAAGGGGTAGAAAGTTCCAGCCCCGCTTCTTTACTTCTGCCACAAATTCACCGCCCGGTTTGCCTGCTACATAGATATCATATTGATCGGCGGGTAATCCTTCCAAAACGTGCAACGAAAAACGCTGTACACCGCTGAGAAGTGGGAGTAATTGCAGATGCAGAATTTTCTTTTTGTTCATTTTTGGGTGAATCGAATAATAGCGAACGATTTTGCCTTGATATTGACAAATCGCACCATACTGCCATCAATTTTGCCTTTATTACCATCAATTTCACGAATCTTTCGATCTGTATGTATCTGTAAACAAAAGTGATCCATATCATCATCGAAATAAACAGCTATTTCATACTCGCCTTCCTCTACGGTTACACGACTGCGTTTTTCCCACCATAGGCTAAGATCTCTGGCAGTACAAATCCAGGTTGGGGCAGATCTTACCAATGCCAATAGATAAGCATAAAGTTTATGACAGTAGTGGATATCGTTATAAGCTGCAAGTGAGAAATCGATGGCAAAGATGCCATGAGTACGCTGAATCTGCTGAAAGTAACTCTTTATTTGTGCCTTTGCATCATCCAAAGCTAAGATTTTATGCTTATTAACTCGCAAGTACTGATCCCGATATGTTGTAGGCAGCAATAGATAGTTTGCTTTTCCACCAATCCAAGGATAGAAGGGGAAGGTGGTGCCATCATAAAAGCCGGGTGTATCTTTAAAGGCGGAGCTTTGGCTATAGATAGGGTTAATCTTATTGTGCAGAGTTCGGATTTCGGCATTTTGGGTATAACCAAGTTGCCTTATACCAACTTGGTCTCTTGCCAATTGATGTAGCATTACTTGTTTTCGGCTTAGCATATCATCGCGATTGATTTTATCGTTGGCAAGCAGCAATCCGATATCATTGCCTCTGCCTACAATTTTCTGAATCTCTTCTTGAAGATCGGGATCCTCCAAGCCATAATCCAGGTCTTCGCACTCATCAGTACCCAAAAAGAAGGTAGAATGACAGTTGTTTTCTCGTTCTAATTCTTGAAACTCATCAAAATTCCAATACAATTCATAATTCGTAAAGAGATATTGAATTTTGCCCCACACCGTGTGAAAGAGCTGGCGAAACTTGAAGGTAATTAGCATACTGAAATCGTCAGCAATAGAAAGGATCAGTGAAGGCAAATTCCATTTTTGCAGATCATCCACAGTGTGCGAAAGCAATACTGCTGCTGTTTGAGCTTCTGGCCAATAACATTTTTGCGCTAAGGCTTGTTTCTTTTGTAATGCATGCTCTTTAATCATAGATTCTAAAAGCCACAACAGACTGTCTACTGTGGGAGTATTGCGTTGAGTATAAAAAGAACAGCCTTCTTCTTCGTAGCGCTGATCAGATTGAGCCCTAGAGTAATATCTTCTCTCTGTTGCAGAGATATGGTAAAATACATTTCCTACTAAGTCGAAATTAATCTTGCCACCGCAAAATTCTTTGTCTATATAGTTCTCGGCAACGTTATTAAAGCCTTTGCTACTGATTATTTGCGTGGGATACAGCAGTTTTTTTTCTTTGAGAAAGCGCCGTAAACTTTCCGGATTCATGCCCGAAGGTTCGTAGAGCTTGGTATCGCATGTAATAAAGATGGTAATGTAATGGCGGGCAAGGGACTTAATCTGTTCTTCATCTGGTTCGCTAATACTATACAAGATGACAATATCTTGAGGTTTAAGCTCGGCAGGATCGGAAACGAAACGATAGCCAAAGCCCAATACCTGGAAAATATAATCAAAGCTGTAGCGTATTTCTTTTGTAAAGCGTTCTAATTTATGGTCAATAAAGATAGATATCATGCTATATTAGTTCCACCAGTTCAATTTATGCCATTCTAATTAATGCGTAGTGCAAGTCAAGCAGTTTCGTTTGCTTTCTTTCTGAAAACACAGATAATGGATAGTGGATTGAATAGATGAGAACTTTTATTACTATAAATGTTCAAGAAACAGACACCACGTTATGCTTAACAATAGAGAATTTGCGCTTGTGAAGGTTATATTACTCTCCCTAAGCATTATGTCGCAAGCTACGGCTTCCAACCGAAATATTTAACAATAGAGAACATTGCCCATCCATATATAGCAGATTTTTTTATGCACTAGATCTCGGTTTGCTGGGTTTTTTCTGATCGTAGCTATGTCTACCCACAACCCTTGTAGTATTGGGCTTTACCTCATGCACAGATTATTTAGCGCTCTTTAATAGGATGCCATTTTCATAGTTAAATGGCATCATGAAGTC
>JAJBBD010000215.1 GCA_020532355.1 Candidatus Cloacimonadota bacterium
AGGGATATTGTGGATAATACTGCGGCAATCGTGATTCTGGTGGGAATGCAAAATGCCAGAGATCGCCTGGCGCAGATCAATGAATACTACTTCGACCGCTGCAATTCATTCTACGAGTTCGAATCAGCCAGTCTGAAAGATATCACTGCCATCGCCAGGGAAGTGCTTGAAGTGGAAGCGAGTCCGGAGCAAATCAATACGATCTATTTCAACAGTGGCGGGAATCTGCGCAAAGCCATGAAGATGCTACACCTGCTGGAAACGAGCATCAAAGCCGAACAAGGGATCACAGAAACCACAGAGCAAAGGAAAACACTATGCTTAACTTCGAAGCTGTCTCCAACCTGATCTCTAAGTATAATCAGCCCTTCACTCCCAGAATGCTGGCAGGCATGCTCGATAGCGACATCCATGAAGTCGAGCACCTGCTGGGCGATCTGGCGAAGGCGGATAAAGTGCGATGTATCTCTCCCAGCAATTCACTCTATGTGCGAGCCAACCGCTACACCCAAGGCATGGCTCCCGATCCCCGCTGTAAATGGAAATACGACATCCAGACTGCCATGAAGCTACTGGACATCATCGAAAACAAAAGCTATCGCTCCGTCAGAGAACTAACCAAAGACTTTGGCAGAAGCAGGCAGTTCGTATTCGTCTATCTGGAAGCCTTGGCCTCAATCAGCATCATCGGCATGAATCCACATGGCTACTATATCAAGACCAGGCTGGGTATAGAACAACTCGGACGCCATATCCAGCCTGGGATACTGGGTGTGTTGAAGAGGTACTCGGGGATGAGGAATCGATAAGATGGACTAGGCTAGCTAATCCTTCACATTCCAGTCCCAGCCTAACTCTGTTCGAGAATATCTTAAAGCATGGAATTTACTAAGTGCTGTTTTGAACTGCTTAAGAATAAGCAAAGCATCACTATTCGTTGGGAGAGATGATTCGTCAAGAGCTTCAACGAATGAAGTTGAAGGGTCATCGCCAAGCAACTCGATAATCCTTTTTAATACTTTATTGATACTGGTAACCTTGAATGCATTCATTACTTCGTCTTGTTTCTTTTTAGATAACTCTTCTACGGTATCGATGAGACTATCAAGGTGAGCATCTAGCAGCTCATACTCAGCTATCTCAGCATGTGTAATAGATTTAACAACTTGTTTAGTTTTCATAGTTTTTCCTTACCTAACTTTTTGGGAGGGTATGTTTTCAATTTGGTCTCTTTACCGTTAATCACCCAGTACCAGTCTCCAAAGTTCACTTTGATGCTATTCTCTCTCTCCTTTTCAAGACAAGCCATATATTGCTTGAGCATTACTACAACATCACTGTTTGACGGTAATTCATCAACGTCAAATGCTTTGAAATCAGAGAACGGCAGCAGATCAGATCTGAGAAGCTTGTTTGCTCGTGATATGATTGTGTTTACAAGGCCAACCTTATACTTGTTGAGCAGATCATTTGGGGCTTTCTTGGATATAATGCTTATCTCATCGTGTAGTGCTCCGATTTGGCTCAGGGTTTTCTCAAACTCCTCTATGTGTTTCTCACTTTTCATAGTTGATCTCCTTATCCTGGACATTTCCGGGTAAATTCAATATACTTTTTTTTAATGACTTCTATTGGATTGCGCTGCTTGTTCTCGAATACTTGGCACATTAGTCCAAGATCTGAATCGTCCAGTATGATAATGCATCTACGCTGTCCTGACCATAGGTCGATTGTGTTCTTTAGTATATTTATTGGTGCTGGATTCCGGGTAAAGATGATTCCAAATCTACCAAATTGATCTGTCATGTATCTATTTAGCTGATTTATATGATCTCTTTGTACCGATTCTACATTCTTAAGCTCAACAACGATCTGCCTTGCCTCATACTGATCGTATATATCTTTCAGAAAGTCGAAGGATCTGTTATTGTAGAATATCAGGTCTCTTATCTGGGTACCAGACTCAATCCTGCTCTGATCTTGGGCAAAATCAAGGTGGGGATACAAAAAAGAGGAAAGAACATTGACCATAGCATCTTCATATATCTTGTCTGCATTGTCTTTATTACCCGTAGGTGTTTTCTTAATCTTGGCTATGGCTCGTTTAGCTGATAATATGGGTATCTGCTTAAATAGAGGATCATTTTTGCAATCAGATGAACTTCTTTCCTTTCGAACAATATAGCTCTCAACAGCATCGTAGTTAGCTCTATTGTAGTGAAGAACACTGATACGATCTTGTTCTGATTGTGTACCATCGATGTCACGAACAAAATGATTTGAGAAGTAATCCTCATAATTAATCCATGGTATATATCTGAGCCATCTTTTAGGAACGAATAAGAGCGGTTTCTGATCTACCGGATTTAAAGGTAGATTAACAGATTCTTCGATAATCTTCAGAGAAGTATAATCTAGGCGAGTTATGTTCTGTTTTGATATTGGTATCCCAATCTGGTGGCATTGGTCTATCGTGTAGTCAATCAGGAATGATTTAACCAGAGAGCAGGTGAAATCACTTATCCTGTCTTTTGAAATTCCCTCCACCATTATTTGAACCTGCTCGAAGTGATTAAAACCATGTGATCTGATTTTGGGGATTGTATTGTAGAGTGAGAGAATACTTCGAGATGTAGATGAGGATATTTGTTTTCCTGTCCTAGACTTTGATAATCCCAAACCGACTTCGTTACATTCGGACATTGCTGTTAACAACGATATTGCCTCATCCTCTTTGCCTTTAACAAACAACTCTCCGATTCTGTTGAAAGTACTGATAATTTGTGTATGTAAGGCATTATCTTGTTGAGATGGGCTCTTCCAAAGTAAAAATGGATCGACGTATAAAGGAATATCTTCATCTAAAAAGGGTATAGCAAAGTCGACCTCATTCTGAAGCAATGAGACATTGTAATGGTCTGAGATTCTTGGTCTAATAAAACTCATTTGCCATCCTAGCACAAATTGATCGAATCTTATCTTTAATTAACTGCATCATCAGGCCCTAATCAACTCGTTTGTCTTCATCTTCTTTGAACGATATGTCCTACCAAGAGAGTCCTTTACTTTGAATTGGACATAACTATGATCATAATCATCCCTCACGACTTTTAGTAAATCTTCGGAAACCTCAACATAATAGGATGTTTTCTTACCTGGTGTTAACTCCACAGGTGATGATGAACTCTCTCTGTAATTGTAGTTTATTGCATAGTTGGTTTGCTTAGAGAACCTGCTCTTGGAAACACAAAACATTGGCTCATAATTGTATTTTGGAAATTTCGATGCATTAATAACATCAATATATACTACT
>JAJBBD010000216.1 GCA_020532355.1 Candidatus Cloacimonadota bacterium
CCTTTGGGGTGGCAAGCTCTGTTTGCCACAGCGAGCGCAGCTCGCTTCTGAAGGCAGCTCCGCTGCCTCTGCCAAGCAGGAGCTTGGCAGCCCATTTCCTACTCGAACCGAAAGAGAGCCTTTTTGCGGGCTACCCACTAGGCTTAAAAGAGAGCCTTGTTTATTCCCTTACTTCCCTTGTTTCAAGTCATACATAGCGTGGGTTTATCTCGAGATTCTCCCTTATCGGCAGGATGATGGCAGCCTAAACTTGTCTTAACTCTCCGTTAAGGCATCAAGAAGGAGGTTCACATTATAGTTATTGCTAAAAAAAGTGGAATCCGGATAAATGGATTCCACTTAATAAATCGGGTTCTTATCTTATTCTTCAAACATTTCCATATCGTTCAAATTTCCTTCCAGACTATCTATCATAAATTGTGCAGATTCATGTAGTTCGCCTTCGGGATAGGTTTCTAAGAATGCTCTGAAAAGTTGTAGGGCTTGATTGTTATCTTTCATTTCTTCGGCTACAAGAAATGCCTTCATAAAGGAAGCTTTATAATCGTCTTCGCCATTGGGGAAGTTTTCGATAATCTGATCGTAGAAGATAGTGGCATCTTTGAAATTGCGGTTTCGCGAAGCGTTGTCAGCAAACTCAAAAAGTTTTTCGGCACTTAAGGTGAGCTTGATTCTTTCGGGATACTTTTTAAGGTTGTACTCTACAGCAAGTTCTTCTGTAACCGTTTCTTGCATGGTCCTTTCTTTTTCCTGTTTGATTTCTTTAAAGATGCGTGGTTCTACTTCGACTGCAGGGCGGTAAGATTTTGGAGTTTCGGAAATAGTGCGGAAAAATATTATATCTCCATTTGCCGCTTCAAATACATCAGATAGGTAACCTACGGGATTATCCCAAATGCGTTTGGAAAAGTCTTCATCCTGCATCAATCCAGTGACTACTCCATTGTTATACTGATTTTCGTAAATTGATTTACTGGGTTTGGTAGAGTATTTTTGGATGATTTTTTCGATGTCCTTTTCTTTATTCTTCTTATGAGCTTTGTTAAATTTTCGCCAGGCTTTGTTTGCCGTTTTATGATCTTCAAAGAATAACACTTGGATGCTTCTGTGAGCGGGAATAGTGTAGTTTTCTTTATTTAGTTCGTAGCGAGCTTTTACTTCTTCATCGCTTACCTCTACCTGCTCAACCACCAGTTTTTCAAAGGTTTTGCGCAGGATTATATTTTTTTGCATGGCATTGTAGTCTTCATTTTCATTGAAATACTGTTCGTAGCCCAATGCTTTTGCATCTAGCAGAAAAAGTTTCTGGATAAGTTTTTGCTCGATGAGAGCAATCGCACCCTCGCCACGAGTGTAGAAAATCTGTTCTTGAGGAGACATCTTTTCAAACTCTATCAAGATTTGTTGTACGGTTAGCTTTAGTTCATTATTCGGAGATGAAACTACCAGATCAAATTCAATTTCGCTGTTTTTAGATTTTTCCAGCAGGTTAATCTGTTCTACCAACGAACTATCAATGCTCACAGAATACTTCTGTTTGAGATTACGGCGCACTTCATCTAAAAGTTCCTTATCTTTAAGTGGGCGTAAGCGCTGTTCAACTTCTAGCTTTACTTCATCGTATAACTTTTGCCTTCCCGGAATCCAGGTGGTAGTGCGGAAAATATGCCAACCCATTTCTGTTTGGAAGGGACCATTAACCGCTTCTTGATCTACTTCTGATTCCTTGATGAAATTCTCCAGTTCGTAATCGTTACCAACGCCAGGGATGTTTCCATTAAGACGAATGTTTTTTATAACTCCCTTAAGTCCTTTTGAGTATGTGTTCTGATTGTATTTATCCGAAACATCGGCAAAAGAAGCTCCGGCTTCTAATTCGGCTTTGGCGTCCAAGGCATCTTGCTCGGTGGCAGTTTGAATGTAGAAGATGGTGATGTTTGGACTTTGGTAAAACTGCTCAAGATTTTCATTATAATACTGTTGCAAATCTTCATCGGTAAGCTCAACAAGATCTGTAACATTACGCTTGTAGTACTCCTGAAGATAGAAGCGATCTGTAAGCTCAGATAAGTGCTCAAGAACTTCTGGAGCTTGATCTATGCCCATATCCAGGGCTTTCTGATAAAAGATCTCTTCGGTTGCCACAATATCTAATACCTGAAGCTGACCACTCGTAGTTAGAAAGCGTCCCCGGTGCATTTCCGGCAATTTATTGATTTTGTTTAAAATGTCTTCTCGCAGAATGCGACCGCCATCATACTCGGCAAGGATATCGCTCTCTTGAAGCAGATTTGAGTTACTTACGGCTTTAGCCTCAGTATCCGCTGCTACTAGCATTACGGTAAACATCAGGATCATGCTAAGAGATATAAGTTTCGTTAGGGATAATGACATTCTATGCTCCTTTTATTAATTGTGTATTTTAAAAAAATGACAAAAACGCAATCTACCTAATCACGTCAAGCCTTTTATGCTTGGAATTGTACTCTGAACGTGAAATCTGGATTGTGGATGTATTATGGTGCTCGTCATCGCTCTTTCTTTGGTATCACACTTCCTTTTCGCTTGTATTTTTCATCTAAGTACATCATTAATTCTATTGTATTTTAGCTACCAGTAATAAAGTTTCGCCAGCAAGAGTTATTTAGTTTGCATGGCACCTTATAGGAATTATTAATTTCCTTTATAAGGTGACACACCCTTTATTACTGATAACTTATAAACATCCTTCAACATTCTTTTCCTTTTTTAGTATTACGGGTGCATTTGGAGTAAATTCTGTATCAGGATAGCAAGGTAGATGAGAGAATTAGTGCGCATAAGCATAATATTAGAAAGACGGTTAAAATCGGGGTATTGAGTAAAATCCCATACTACAAGGGTGGTGGAAGGGCATGTTACGATCAGAAAAAGGCCACCAAACCGATATATCGTGCATAACAATCTGCGATATATGGATGTGCAACGGTTTCTTAGAATATATATTAACATCATAGCGCCTATTGTACATTATTATAAGGCTTTGAAGAATTCTAAGTTAGATAATTATTGACAAAACCGGCAAGTGAAAAAAAATGAAAACTCAAAATGGGGCAGAAAGAAGTGTCAGATCATTTTTGAAGACTTTGGCACGCAATGTGCATATGTAGATTGGCAAGTAATAAAAAGATCCCTCAGGAGGATACTAAAATGCTCAGAAAACTGAAGAACCAGAAGGGTTTTACCCTTATCGAAGTGTTGGTGGTGGTTATTATAGTAGCCATCTTGGCAGCTATAGCGGTACCACGTTACCTGCGTTATGTGGAAAAATCCCGCAGCACAGAAGCTCAAACCGCAATCACTACTCTCCGCAAGGCCTTTGATATTCATCTTCAAACCACCGGTTCTGCCGATGGATACACCATAGAAAATGCGGTTAAAGACGCAAATATTGGTGAAGCCACCATGAAGAATTGGAAGTTTGAAGTAACCGGAAGACCTCCTCGTCAGTATGTTGCAACCTCTACTCAGGATTTTGCCGGCGGCGAAGGCAAGCAGGTTATTTATGATGTTGTGGAAGCAAAATTCCACGGCTATGGCATCGATACCTGGACTAATCCAGAGTCCGGAGGAATGGAGACCGACTAATTTAGGGAGGACGGTACTTTGACAATTCATGAACTGTTACGCTTTACCGCTGAGGCGGGAGCGTCTGACCTTCATGTTGCCGTAGGCTCGCACCCCATGGTGCGAGTCAACGGTAGAATGAAAAAACTCAACCTTCCATTACTTAGTTTGGAAGACGTAGAGAATCTGGTGTATGGAGTGATGAACGAAGTACAGCAGGAGATGTTTAGAAAGAATTTGGAAATAGACTTTTCCACAAAGCTTTCGAATGATGTTCGCTTCCGTGTAAACGCATTTCACCAAATAAATGGTATCTCAGCGGCTTTCCGTGTGATACCTAATGAGATCAAGAGCTACGATGAGTTGCGTTTGCCGGAGATTCTTAAGCGTCTTACCAGAAAAGAAAAAGGTCTTATATTAGTTACGGGACCTACCGGAAGCGGAAAATCTACAACACTTGCTACAATGATAGACAGCATCAACGATAATCGGTACTGTCATATTATAACCGTAGAAGATCCCATAGAATTTGTGCATCGCAGTAAAAACAGTTTGATTAACCAGCGCGAGCTGGGGCACGATACATGGAGCTTTACAGCCGCACTCAGAAGTGCGTTGCGTGAAGACCCTGATGTGATTCTAGTGGGTGAAATGCGCGATCTCGAAACAGTGTCACTTGCGTTGACAGCCGCAGAAACCGGTCACCTGGTTTTTGCCACATTGCACACCGGAAGTTGCACAAAATCTATCGACCGTATTATAGATATGTTCCCCAAAGAGCAACAGCAACAAGTACGCTCTATGCTTTCTGAATCTCTGGAAGCGGTGATCTCTCAAACCTTATTGCCTACCAAAGATGGCAAGGGCAGGGTGCCAGCAGTAGAAATAATGCTGGCAAATGCAGCGGTAAGAAACCTTATCCGCGAAGAGAAGACATACCAGATTCCATCAATTATTCAGGCTTCTACCAAAGAAGGAATGCAAACTAAGGATCAATCTCTGTATAACTTGGTAATGAATAACTATGTGGAACGTACTGTTGCCGAAGAAGTGGCAGAAAATCCTAAGTTATTTGCAACTGGCGCCGGTTTCTAAGGGGAAGAATTGGAATGACATCCCGCTTACACGATAATAATGCCTGCCTGCTCTTTCAAGAGCGAGGAATCACCCTTGTTGAGGTACTTGTTACAGCGGCGGTTTTGGCTGTTTTAGTTCTTTCAACTTATATAGGTATAATGTATGCCGAAAGACAGGTGGAGTTAAATCACCAATATCGAGCTGCCACTTGTCTTGCTGCGGGAGAATTGGAGCGCCAGTACTATTACAACCGCTACAATTTTGATCAAACCGAAATGAAATTGCTTCCCTATAACAACAATACTATAGAACTTACCAGATTGTCTGATGACGAACCTTTATTAGCTTCAATGAGTGTGTTGGTTTCGGATAAGCTGGAAGTTTACGGCGATCAGCAGTATAAATATAAAGAAGTAAAAGCGGTAGTTGAGTGGAATTTCCCCAACTCTCGAAATTCTCATCGCATTCAATTGCAAGAAGACCATTATCCACGGTAGAATAATGAAAAATTTAGGAATTGTAAACAACAATAAAGGAACCACATTAATTGAAATTTTGGTGGTTGTCATCATCTCTACTGTGTTGATAGCAATTTCAGCAGTGGGTATTATTGCATTTTATAACTCATATAATCGCATGAAAGCTTATGTTGACTTACAACAAGGCGTTATGAAAAGCATAAATATGATGCGTAATGGAGTCTTGATGCCCGCTAGCGATGGCAATTTGATGGGGATAGATGATTATAGCTCGAGTATAAACGAGTTTTGGGGTGCTAGCAGCGCCTTGCGCCTCGAGATTCCCAATTATAATCCCTTTTACGGATGGGGAACTCGCCTGAGGATTTATCCAGTAGTGTACACTCAACAACAAAACAACGACTTTTTGGAATATTACATTGACCAAGGAGTTATTCGCGCCACATATTCATATAATGGGGTCAATCTTTCTTCGCCTTTGTATATATTTCCCGAAAGAGAGGAAAGAGATAAAATCGAAGTTACTTCGCTTAAGTTCATCGATGCCAATAAAAGTCCTTATTATAGGAGAGCCGAAGACGAAAGCTTTCCTTTGATAGGAATTGAGATTTCTGCCCGTGCCTTGGTTAAGGACAATCCTAACGCAAACAAACGAGAGTATAAAGAAGTAACCTATAAAACCTATGTTGCCCAAAAATTCAGAGGTAGCGAGTAAATGAATTCACTGCAGATTTTACCTGAGGAGTGCCAATGCTTAGGATATTAAAAAAAGAAAACGGCAATCTTTCAATTGTAATGCTTATGGCAGTCATCGGGATGGTTTCCGGATTGACGATGTCTGGTATGGTCTTGCGGGATTTTCGTAACTACTCTCATGAGTATGAACTAGCTCAAACCAAACATCTGTTGCGAGCCGAAGCATATAGGGGACAGAACTACTTAATCAATAACCCCCTACCACTAAATGCAACTTTCATATTGCCCGCAAATGGTCAACCCAAAAGAATCGATTCTGGCAAGATTGTGCGGCATTTTAAAGTAAAGAGCCGTTTGGAAAAAAAGAAAGAGAGCACTGTTTTGGGCTCTTCCACCGGTGCTTCCACAACCGATATGGTAGATGCATTTAAGCTCGAGACTATAGTAAACGTATCTACGAGTAACAATTTTGGTAATATGAGCGGAAATAGCTCACAACTGGAAGTAGGGGCAGTATTAACTCTAAATCAAACGACCTTTGCCGAATTTATGTATTTTACAGATCAGGATACTTCCCCTGCTGGGAAAAATGTATACTTCTATGGTAAAGACGTTATTGAAGGTAAGGTTCATAGTAATTCCGATATAAGGATAAAACAAGCTGGCGGTGGTTCAAATAATGGTTGGCCCACCTTCTTAAACTTGGTAACAACATCCGGAGAGATTGTATCCGATCCTCCCGTTTATCCGGTGGAGGATGTATTTCGGGGGGGATTGATTGAAGAATACGATCAATACGATTTTCCTGCTTCTGCGGAAACCCTGAGAAGAAATGCGCAATTAAGATATGGCACATCTGGAGCTGCCGATAGAACCATCTACATGATTACGGTAAATGGCTCTGCTGGTCAGATGAATCAAGGTAATATAACAAGTCCACAGCGTGCTTGGGCAGATGTTTGGGATCCGTTTCCGCCTGATTTTCCACCCTCAGACTCATTATATAGAAATCAATTTACAGTGCAGGATACCATTTGGACAAGCCGATCCATATCCGGTTTGAATAATAAGGGTATCTTTGTCACAGGGACTTTATGGTTGGAAGGAGTTTTTTCTGGATACCAAACTTGGGGATGTTCGGAAAATATCTATCTGATTGGAGATATTAAACTTAACGGAACAGCTTTGGGCGCCTCACCAATATCTAATAGAAGAGACATGATTGGCATAGTTTCCGAGAAGTCTATCATAGTAAAATATGCTTACATGAATCCTACAGATTCGGTGCGAGTGCACCCCAATGTGGGACCACATTCTGCAGCTCCAGAACCAGCCGGTGGTGGCATTTTTATTTATGCTGCGATGTGTGCATTGGGTGATGGAGGTACATCTGAACCTACAGACGTGAATTTCAATCATGGTGTATTTACTTTTGAATATCAACATCCGCACGGATCTACGCCAGCGGTCTATATGCAAGATGATATGGGAGAGTTGTACTATTTTGATTGGATAGATTTACATCGCAGACGCTATCCGCCTACTACTGCTCAACCATGGCCGGCTGCCCTGGATTACCCTTGGTACAATCCCATCTGGCCGGAGCGCAATCCTATCGCTGAGCGAGGCACTATCAATATTTATGGAGCTGTGGCGCAACGCAGACGCGGCTTTGTACACCGCAGCGGCAATGACCCAGAATATCCGTCAAATGACGGTGTCTGGAATATTGAAGAAGATATGTGTGGAGGGCCAGTAGTTCGAACCCCATTCCTGGATCCTGTAATTCAAGGAATGGTCCTTCAAACCAGAGATTACCCTGGAGCAGATACTGGTGGAGTAGGGTATAGGAAGAATTACAATTTCGATAAACGCTTCTTAGTATCCCAACCGCTTTACTATCCCGAAGCACAACTACAGGGTGGTAAAAAGCCCATGACACATGGCACTTGGAGTGTAGTAGTTCCAGGTCGCCATCCGGATTTTAACGGTCTTAATTAAAATAGATATTAATGTATGTGGTATAAAGAGGAAATATGAAGAAGAACAAAACAGTTCGATTCAAGGAGACTGTGGGGATCGATATCGGAACCCATAGTGTAAAAATCGTACACCTCAAAAAGCTTCATGATGGCTATAAGCTACTGAACTATGAGGTGCGCCCTACCGTGCCTCAGGGGGTGGAGTATGTGCTCAGCGATCTGCGTCCGGAGCGATTTGCGCCGGTAATCGTTGAGATGCTAAAAACTCTGAGGATCTCACCCAAGTCTATCAAACATTTGGTATCATCGATAGGCGGAGACAATACCAGTATTAAACAAATAAAAACCATCTTCTTACCAGATGAAGAACTGGAATCTGCGCTCTTCTTTGAAGCCAAAAAACACATTCCAATAAGTGGATCGGACATGGTGCTCGATTATCAAGTGCTCTCGGTGGAAGAAAAGACGAACAATATGAACATCTTGCTCTCTGCTACATCCAAAGAAGTGTTGAACGAGCACACCCAGATCTTATCCACTGCAGGCCTTAGTCCGCATATCGTGGATATCGATTCGTTGGCAGTGGCAAACAGCTTCATCATGAATGCTTTTGTAGAAGAAGGTGTTTATGCTTTGCTGAATGTGGGAGCCCATAGAACCAATATGGTTATTTGGGGACCCGAAGCTAAGATGTTTGCCCGCGATATTCCCTATGGAGGATATCATTTTACCCAGGATATTATGCGCAAACGCCAAATGGATTGGGCAGAAGCTGAAGAGCACAAATTCAACCATGGCTTGTTAGACGATCCCAATAATCCAACGGTTCAAACCATTAGTATGCTGGATATAAGTGAGAAGCCTACCGAAGAGGCTATAGCCGAAGAACTACGCCGTTCACTGCGCTTCTATGTAAAAGAAGCCGGTAATAGCGATTTTCGTAAGATCCTTCTTACCGGTGGAAGTGCCAAACTTAAAGGCTTACCAGAGTTTCTCCAAGATAAGGTTAATGTGCCTACCGAGGTATTTTTGCCTTTCACAAATGTGGAAATGCCTGAAAAATTCCAAGATAAAAAGGATCCGCAACTTGCCCTTGCTATCGGCTTGGCAATGAGGATGGAGTAAGGGGAGAGCGATGACTTACGATTTCTTTTTCAAAATAAACCTGAATAAATTTGGCGAACAACGTCTGGAAAAAGAGCGGGAATCCCGCACCTTCAGAAATTCCTGTATTGTTTTTGCCATTGGCTTTATAATCGTCCTCATAGCTTGGTTCTATATTATCGAGAATACGAAGCATAAACTTGAAGCTCGCAGAAAGTATCTTGCTGAGATTCAAGCAGAGCTAAAGAGCTATCAAACCAGTAGCGATTACCTTTCTTCAAACGATTTGGATCGACTTGCTCAAACCTTTACCAATCGCATATTCTGGGCGAAAAAAATGGTTGCATTGGGTCAGGTTATTGATGCTCGACTTGCCGTACGAAGATTTAGCTACAACAACGGTATTCTTACTTTAAACGGAATAACGGAAGTAGACAAGAACGTTAAAGAGTTCGATTTGATAGATGAATTCATTCAGCGATTAAAGTCTAACCCTGAAATATACAACGATTTTCCGGAAATAAAAAGTGGACAAGTGGTAAAGCAGATAATTCGAGACACAGCCATATTTGAGTTTGTTATTGAATGTTATACTCCAGCAGCCCTCGGAGGTGTAAGATGAGAGAACGGTACCTTATACTAATTCTGTTAATGCTGGGGCTTACTGTGGCATTTGTAATGCTTACAAGCGAGAGTTTGAGAAAAAATATGGATCAGATTCATCGGATGGATGAACAGATTAAAACATCACAAGAGAAACTGAATAGCGCTCGTATTATGGACCAAGAGCTTAGCCAGTTTGCCATGATAATCGATAACAGTCTCTCCACAGAAGGGAAATTTTCTTTTGATGAGATAAACACCTTAAAAACCCAAATAGGTCAAATGGCGCATGAACGTCAGATATCCATCAATAAGCTTTCCGACACCAGTAAATGGTCTTTACCAAACCTTATTGAGAATACTTTCAACTTAGAAGTAGAGGCTACTTACAATCAAATTGGTCAGTTTATTGCCGACCTGGAATCTCAAGATAACATCATCAAGATCCAAACCTTGGATATAACCCCTGCTCAAGTTAAAGATCAGGAAGAGATTAAAGCTAATGCAGAATCTCGCTATCGTGTGTTGCTTGAGCTTTCAATTTTCAAGGTAAAGAAGGAGGTTTAAGATGCAAACAAGATTTGTAAAAGACTTGGCAATAGCCCTTATCGTGATCCTCCTTGGCTTTTTGGCAGTTCGTTTGATACTTACAAACCAAAAAGTAGCTACCATCCCCGAACATTCGGTATATAGTAGAGAATCTGTATCGGACACCCTCATGTCCAGAATACGCACTATTGAAAGCTCTATTCAGGATCG
>JAJBBD010000217.1 GCA_020532355.1 Candidatus Cloacimonadota bacterium
GCTCTCAAAATATCTTCCAGGATACACAAGCACTGAATCTCCCGGACTTGAAGCATTTATAGCCGGTTGTATGCTCGTATATTGTCCCGCTCCGGTGATATCTACAATTCTGGTTACAGCATGTAGTCCAATGCTCATCATGGATAACAGCCAGGCAATAATACATCTATTTCTTTTCATAAATACTCCTATGAGTGGGGAGGGCATATAGATAATCTTCCTCAAAAATGGAAGCTTGCACATAGTTTTCAATGCTCATTTATTCTCCTTACTGGCTTTGGTGATTACAATATCACCAACATTCTTCCTATCTCTCCCAGAATAGTAAACCCCAAGCATTCTGTTTGTATTCTCTTTTAACTCAAGTGTAGTGGTTCCGATGTGCATATGCATAGTATCAAGTGAAGCTGGTGACGGTGAGTTTATATACCCATAAGTTATTGTGGTGCAATGAGGATTGCTAGTTATTACAGATGCTGTTTGGCTAAATGAAGTTGATGATTCTGTCTCTAAAACAACTAGCAGTTCTGTCCAGTTTTGATAAATTGAAATCGTGATTTTTTTCTCAGACATATAATTATCATATGAGGATTTTATATGCCCATACCACTTTCCCGATATTACAGGGACCTTGACTAATCTGATCTTTTGTAACATACTCCATTTCCAAAGCCATTCGTTAAATATGAGATAAAGGAAGCCAAAGACACCAAAAACAGAAGGAGCTGATACCCAGTAAGACAATGAGACTTGTTTCCTTTCGAGGTAAAAATATATGCCGTAACAGATAACAACGCTTATGATTGCCAGCCAAAACAGAACGATTTTTCGCTCATTAGAATCAGTAGCATAAGGGTGCTTTTTAGCTCCAATCATTCCAAAACCTTATTGCTTCATTAATGAACTTCTTTGCGTCGTTAAGGTTCCACTGAGTATTACCAGTTCCAAATAAGTCATAGAGATCATGCTGACATCTAAACTTCTCTATTAGACCATTATTTCTTGATTTCCCAATGTAATCTAAGATGTTATATGTTGTATTGTAATGATTAGTTCCAAACAGATTGTTGGGCACATTATATAGTAAACACTCGATGAAATATGATGGAGCTTCTTTCTTTGTAATAGCTTGTTTATCAACAAGGTTGTTGCGTATGTTCTTAAACACTCTGATAGTAGGTTTGTACCACGAATTAGTGCTCTGGTGCTTTGAGACCCCATTATTATAATGATAATCTGGATAGTTGATCACTTGAATACCATCTGCCGTCCAAAAAGTAATCCCTTCATAATAGCTCGATAGGTTATCTGTATAAAATCTATACTCAGCGCAAACAACTACATCACAATTCAATGTCCCAGTTGGTTTTACGACCTGTAACGCTTTGTTCTTTTCTTTAACCTTCCGATCATCGTAATAATCAAACAAAGCAGATAGTATGTCTTTCTTGAAATCTGAAAACTGATAACTTGCAGTAGTTAATCCCAGTTGTTTCTTCTGATCAGGCGTTAGATTGTTATAAAAAGTAGATGTTAAAGATACGACAAGATCAACATCCATGTCTCCATAGATATTTGTATCGTTCTTATATGAGCCTTGTAAGTATTTATCGTACAAAATCCCATCAGGAAATTTGCAGGAATCGATCGCATTTCTTACAGATTCATGGGTTTGCTCTGCCGTAACTTGTGCACCAATATGTGACCATGTTTCTAATTGACTTTCTGAGATTGACATGTAACCTCCAAACTTAGTTTACCATAGAGTTTATCATGGTTAAGCACTTCACCCATTTCCCCATATTCTCCCAAGCTTCATTCACATCAGACAGCTTGACTTCCACATGGGCAACACGAGTGTTTCTGAATTCATTCACTTCAGATAGTAGAACGTATAGCTCTCCCATCTTTTCTCCGGAATATGCTTTCTCGACATCATTCCATACTCCATTTGCTCCAAATCCTCCTTTCTGAGCATATTCTAAGCAAAATAGTAATGTCCCTAGCTTCATTATCGGACGCGCAAAGACTAAGTTATCTCTAAGGTATCTTCCAAACTTCTCCAGTACATTTCTTTTCCTATCATAGACATTCGAAAGATCAGGCATAAAGTATGCATCCCTCCTTGATATATCTGTCGGAATCTTACCTTGTAATCCATTTACTAATAAACGCATAGCATAAACATCAAGGTTGAATAGAAGCGGTTGGAATGCATGAGCATAGTCAGTCATTTTGGTTTTTTCAGCGTGATCAAGTATTAGCAAAGCTTGTCTTATACTGTCTTTAATGTCCTCAGGAACACTTTCAACTGCTCCTATACTTTTGAGTTTATCGAACAATGGATCACTAAGATCATTTGTATCAACAGCATCAAAGTCAATAAAAATCTGTTCAGAGACCCCCTCATTGATCAAGTTCTGTAATGAAGGCTCACAAGCCCGGGCAAGTTCTTCCAGGGAGTTTGCAGTGCTTTGCTGGAATAGATGATAAGGTAAATACATGTAATGCCACTTGACTTTCCCTTTTGAAGCAGATTTACACCATTCAATAGCGGCTTTTGCTTTTAGGGCTACCAGATTATCTTCTCTGCCTTTCAGTTCGCACAGGTATATGTCGCCAGACTTTACTCTTACAAAGAAATCGGGTACATATAGAGCTCTATGCTTATCTGGCTTCAGATAATCAATCGTCAGTTTTTGAGGACCTGCATTCTTGGCAAAAGCCTCCACATCATTTAATCTATCACACTCAAATGCAAATTCCTGCTCAAAGCTGCTATCACAGGGCACAAGATTGAACATGGTTCTTCTTGCAGTAACAGCCGGACGTTTCTCTGTGCTTGTAGCTTGGTAAGGTTTCCAGCTTGATAGTCTTGTCTCAGAGCTGTTCCGTTTGCGATCCTGTATAGTGGTTTTTTTAGCCATGATCAGTGGTGTAAA
>JAJBBD010000218.1 GCA_020532355.1 Candidatus Cloacimonadota bacterium
GCATATCCTTGTTTTCCTTTCGAAACATGGGACCCAAATAATAGAATCGGTGCACATCGCCATCTTTAGTAATCTTGGCAGTATGATGCAAAACACTGATAGTCCCTTCTGGGCGAAGGGTCAACAGGCTAAGATCACTGTTGGGTTGAGAAAGATTTATGATACCTTCGGTAGCATGTATGGCTTCATCTTTTTGCATCAGAGCGGTTATCCCTTCATGAATCACTCCGTAGTCCTGCAACACAGATAGGCGAATTTCCTGATAATCGTGCAAAGAAAGCACATGTGCCACTTTTTGTTCCAGCACCTTCCATTTCCAAACCTTTTCTGGCATGAATTGGTGGATGCCATGGTTGCTATTCACGTAAATCTCTCCCTTTTAAAATATCCTTACATTAGCTAATATAACGGGATTTCATCAGTATGCCATTAAAAGCGACATATTCCATAATTTCAAGCAGTTAGTTAGGTAATCGTTCCCAAATACCTTCATATTTCTTCCACACACCGGCATGTTTATATAAAGTGATGGTTCTTGATGCCAAAGAGGGATCGTCGCGCACAAAAGATTGCCATGTGGGGCTAAACTCATAATTTCTAAGCTTGTGCCACGAGCTTTGTTGCGTATATCCGTAGAAGTGGTAATCCATACCCAAATCCATTACTTTCTGCAACACTCGCAAGCTGTTCTCTTGGTCATGGTTGCCCAGAATCACGAGCTGCGCCTCGTTTAGAGTTGACTCATCCATAATAAGCAAGAAGTCTTCATCTGCCGGTTCCCAAGTTCTGGGATATCGCTCTGCCACAATGTTTAGTGTATCTGCCGTGTCGCTAAGTGTAATAAGCATAAATGCAGTTTCCGAATTTGATATTCTGTATCCAAAGTTCAACTGAATATCCGGTTGAGCAATTTCTACCTCATAACGCCCCCCTCCATGTTCAGTAATATCGGCATTTATATTGTAGAACAAGCCATCTACATAGCGAGTTGGAGTTAAGTGATCAACAGCGTTTAGGACAGGTATCCCATTGTCGTCTGTTATAGTAATAATCTTACTTTTTAGGTTACTGTTATGATTTTGTTCCTCGTTAAAGCGATTGTCCTTAAGGTTATAATAATGCCAATCTTCATCCAAATACACCATAATGTGATTGGGTAGACGGGTAAAATCCGCCGGAATTCCATTTGCTCGCAGAATATAAATAGCCAGGATGCGATATTGTGTATCACTTAGATACTTTTGCTGTGCCATGATATCCATTCGTGGCAATCCTGAAAGAGCCTTAGATAAGTCTATTTTATATTTCTTCTTCTGCCACTTAAGTGCTTTCTGCACTTGTTTGCGAGTATCCTTGTGCTTGTGCACAAAGCTTTTAGGATATAGTGATGCATGTTTTTTGCTTAAGTATGGCTTAGGCAATTCTTCATAAAATACGCTTGGAGAGAACAATTCAGCTGGCATATCTCGATCATGACTTCGCCAAAATCGATACACAGCTTCGAATAGATCGGCATCTGCCTGCCATAAAAACTTTGGATCGTAAGCTCTTAGAAAATCCAAATATTCTTCTTCCACAGGTTTGTTATGCTGCCAGAACTTCTCAAACTCATTCAAGTTTCCTCGAAACAATATCGCTATACTATCCTCAACCGTTGAGCTTTTCGCTTGCATTAGCCAGCTATCTATAGCATTTTGCCGCTTAGTTTTACGCCGTTCAATTTCTGTGCGATACTCTGCGGGCGCTTCTCGCCACACCATCTCGTTTGCTGGATATTGCATAACCACATCGATATCTGTTATGGGTTCATCAGATAGAATAAGTTCCACAGCTATTTTCTTCATCTCAGAAGCTTTTACCAGCTTGAGAGCATGTTTACCTTCTTTGTATGCCGAAAGATAAAAGTCTCCGCTTCCGGCACTAAATCCAAGTGTTCCATGCTCATTGCTTTTTAGGCTAATGATGCTTCGCAATGCTCCCCAATTATAAACCATCACATTGATCGTTGCATCTGCAACAGGATTCCCATTTATATCGATGCAGATGGCATCTACTCTACGGGTGCGCTCACGGGCATAATTGGGCGTTGAATTGATAATAGTATCATAGCGTCCTTGCACCAATACTTCATCATCTGCTGCTGCCAAACTGCCCTCGGCAAGGATCATCACGGTTTTGTCGATCATGCCGCTAAACCATGTTTGATCCGGAAAATATGCAGCATCCATATCTCCTGTGTAATGCCATTCATCGTCCAAATACACTTCAGCCCAAGCATGATTATTATCCATGTGTGCCCACCAGGGAGTGCTTGCAGGCCGTGAAGGCAAGCCAACCGTTCGCGCTGCCGCCACAAAAAGGATTTGCATTTCTTCACAGCGACCAACTAAGGATTTCTGTGTAATATCTAAAGGATTCTGATCTCTACCGCTAGTTTGTTTAAATTGTAGCTTTTCCACGCACCAAGCTGCACAAGCCCGATAGCGTTCCAATGGATCTGCAATCTCCAAAACCAAATCCAATCCATCCTCCAGCATCGCTTTCCGATAAGCACTCAGGCGTTCATCCGAAACACTTTGCCGTGCCACATAAGAAAGGAAAAACTCTGGGGAGTATTGCAAGCCCTTATTGTCCAGCAGATTAACAATCTCCTTGTAGTTGCTTTCTAACACTTCACTATCGCTTTCTGCAAGCTTAGAATCTTGTTCGTAAGCTATAAGATACGCCATCACTATATTGTTGTTATCCACAAGAAGTTGCCTGTATGCTTTTGATTTTTCTGTGGGTAATTTTTGCAGATTGCTTATGGCTTTATCTTTGAGTCTGGAAAACAATTCAGGATTGCCAGATACGCTTAGATCTGTCGGTAGCACTGCATCAAGTGATAGTGCCATAAATAGCATGATGCAAGCTAAAAAGAACTTGGACATGGTGTCTCCTCTACAAGGTATTCGCTTCTGTTGGCGCAAGTGTGGATATATTTCAACTGTCTTTAAAAAATATATGGAATTTCTATTACCTTAATAAATATATCTTTATTTTTGGCAAGGAAAAAGCGGCAACTGGGCATCCCATGAACAAACAAAAAGCCACCTCGTTGAGGTGGCTTTGGGGTTGAAATTGCCTTTATTAGCGATTCTGAAATCTTTTACGATTGAATTCTGCTTTCTTGGCTTTGCGGCATTCGGGACAGCGCTGAGGCTCGTTCTGAAGACCCTTTTCTCTGTAGAATTCCTGTTCACCTTCGGTGAAGATAAATTCTTTGTTGCAGTCCTTGCAGATAATGGTTTTGTCGGCCATTTTGTTTCTCCTGTGTTTTTTTGGGATCGAACATTCTTGGGCTTTCCCGAAACACAAGGAATTGGCACTTGGGAATGTTGAATCACTGTTTAGCTTACTCTGTTTAAATAATGATTTTTCTGTCAATACATTTTTTTGCATTTAAGAATATATTTTGAATAGTTTTTAAATGCGTGCATCAAATCACACGATATGGGACACCTTGTTCAATCCTTACAAAAGCATAAGCCAGAAAGCATGTATATTTTTGTCTACAATCCTAAGAAAAATGATCTTAGCACAGTTCATATAAGATCCTGCCTATTATGCTTTTTCCTTTCCTCCTATCCGCTTTAAGCAATTATTAAGGAAGGTTCATCTTGCTATACTCTTATAAGTATAAGATAATATTAGCCTTAAGCATCGTTAAGTATGGCGTGATGCATCAAGCGACAAGGAAGATGATATTCCCTGCCGCTTGATTGCTATAAGAGTAATAATTGTTTAGAAGCTTGTTTTATCTACAAAGTTGAAATCCTGCACAAGGATAGGTGGCACAACCGCATAAGCAGAGGAAAGTTGAGATGTGCCCAATGCCAGTATCCTTTGAGTCGTTTCGTGAGGAATTTCGTTAAAACGAAGGTTATTTACCGCATGTTTTACTATGCCGTTTTCGAAATATAGCACTCCGTCGCGGGTCATACCAGTAAGTTCACCACGCTTCATATCAACTGGGCGAATATACCAGAATCTGTTGATAATTAATCCCCTTGGTACCATTTTCATCATTTGTTCTTCGCTTGAATCTTCGCCTGGGATGTACATATTGAAGGGGAATTGCGCTTCACATCCTACTTTCTGAGCCCAATAGCGGTCTGCGGGCATATTCTTGAGAACACCGCGTTCCACCCAGCTTGTTTCCTTGCTGGGCAAGCCAAGCATATTGAATCTTGGTATCAGAATCTCAGGATTCATAATGGTGGAATAGAGGCTGAAATTTTCTCCGAAACATTTTTTATCCAGCATCCCAGTGAATGGCGTAAGGCCTTCATCGCTCTGTCTGCGATTCATCATCCAATTCATATACCACATCAGCTCATTCAAGGCGGGTGGGCGTAGTATCACAGCGATCTTTTGTGCATCGAAGGGCTTCTGATGTGCCAAGGCCTCAGCTTGAGACGCCAAGCGGGCAAATTCATCATCTAAATTGAAGGCTGCAAAATCCTTTGCCTCATAGCTAACTTTGGTTTCTACCTCGCCTTTTTTGAGTGTCATCGAGTGTCCAAAAGTTGTCCGATTATCCACCGCAGTAAAACCGTTTTTAGTAAACATATAATTAGTGCTATAATGTTTTTCGCACATCCCGGATACAGTTGCATCCATAGCTTTGGCTTTATCGATGCTCTTCTGCACTATGTTCACCATCTGTTCTGGTGTAAGCGCCTGAGTAGCATCTGAGCAGTTTTGCACTTCTGGCAATTCAGCAGGTCCAACAGAGGGCACGTGTTCGGGATCTTCGGGGGCAAGATGTGCATTCTCTTCCACCGCTTTAATCAATTTTGCCAAGCTTTCCTCATCGTCTTGATTGATCAGGCTTTTACCTCTTTTTGCACCAAAGGATACGCTAAGCTCAATCCTCACCTTTGGCCCAGCCAGATGTTGGGTAATGCCATTCTGAGCAAAACGAGTTTCATGACTATCACTTTCATCTATTGTGCAGGTGTAATCATCTGCCGAGCAATGCTGTCGGATATATTGTTCAATAAATTCTCTGTTCATTGGGAACCTCCCACACGGATATTACGGAATCTTGCTGGTGCAGAACCATGGGTCATGCGGGCAGTTTGTGAGGGCTGCCCCTTCCCGCAATTGACAACGCCGAAAGGACGCCAGAAACGCTCGTCACAGATAGCGTCGCAGCTATTCCAGAACTCCGGATTGCAGGATTTGTACAGGATTTTTTTGAGTGGGCGGACGAGCTTGCCATTCTTGATCTCCCAAAAGAAATCCCCACCAAACTGGAAGTTTACACGATGTTGATCGATCGAGAAACTGCCTCTGCCCTGAATATATACGCCTTCATCGGTATCAGCAATTAATTCTGCCGGGCTTAAAGGCTTTGTTCCCGGCAAAAGATATAGGTTCGGAATGCGGTTGATGGGTTGGTCAAAATAGTATGTAGCCCGGTTACATCCACGAGAATAATTCAATCCAATTTCCATGGCGGTATCGCGGGTGGTACCGTATTCATTCAGGATGCCATCTTTGATGATGTACCATTTCTGACCTGGAACCCCATCATCATCAAAACCCATCGTAGCCATACCTTCAGACAAAGTATTGTCGCCCACGAAATTTACTATCTCGCTGCCATAGCGGAAGTTCTTCAACTTTTCGGGAGTGGCAAAAGATACTCCAGCAAAATCCGCTTCCCAACCTAATACACGGTCTAATTCCGTGGGATGTCCCACAGATTCATGCATGGTAAGTCCCAAATGGTTAGGATCCAGAATTAGAGTACGCCGCTGTTCAGCGCCTAAAGTATCGGCTTTTACTTTTATCAAGGACTCTTGAGCAACTTGTTTTGCCTTATCTGCCAGATTTAGCTCTTGGATCCATTCCCAGCCAACCGTTCTGCCACCTTCGTCAAATGTGCGAGATTGACTATCCCCATCGGCAACGGCTGTAGCAGTGATAATGGGATCGATATAGATGTAGGTAATATCCAATCTTGTGCCTAAAGTGCTGGCAAAAAGCTTCTCGTCTTTGTGCATGATGATGTAACTCATGGCTTGGCGAATGCCATCAAAGGCAAGCATATTGCGGTTAACCTCCATCAGCAAATCAACTTTTTCCGAAAGCGGTACCTCGAACGGATCGATCTTTACGGGGGTTCTGTAGGTAGCTATATAACTGCGTTCAGGTGCCAAGCAGAGTTTTTTATCCTTATTTACTTTTGCTGAAAGGATGGCTATGTCGAAAGCTCGCTTAACGGTTGCTAACACTGCTTCATCGCTGTATACATTATTGTGGGCAAAGCCCCATGCGCCATCTTTAAAAATCCTGATGCCGTAACCATCCACTACTTGAGTATCTGCGGATTTTAGGCTGAGGTTGCGCATTAAGATACGTTGGTCTGTGGTTCTTTGAATGCGGATGTCGGCATATTCTGCGCCGAGGCTGTTAGCCGCATTCATGGCAAGATCCAGATATTTCATATTCATCCTCCAGATTGCTTTGTTTTTAACAATAAACTCTGCTATTCAATAAATAAAACTTAACGGCAAATAAAGAATAAAACCTAATCTGTCAAGTTCTATCTGATTCGTCCAGATTATCTTGTGGCTCATCTGGTAAGGGTAAATCCGGTAAATCCCGCATCCGTTTGCGGCGCTTTCGCACTACGGCAAACATCACAAAAGGTAGTAGCGCAAAAATTAGTGAATTAAAGACCACAAACAGATAGATGTAGCCAAGCTTCTTGCTGTGAGATTCAAATCTTTTGTGAAAATCCCATAGCGATGTATGATAGCTATTTACAAATATATCAGCGAAGTGCGGTTTGTGGCTTTGACGGTATCTGTATGCTAATAGATTCCAGAATTCTTGCCATTCTTGGTGGTGATTTTCTTTCATGAAACGCACCGCCATGGCAGAGCTTAAGTAGAATCTGGGCCAATCTGCCCTGTTATCGGGATAGCGATATCCCATACGGAAAAGATCACTTTGGGGATTTATTAAGCTTTCTCTAAGATACATCAAAAACCTTTCGTAACCCAATTGATTGCTGAAATAAGTTGCCATACCCTCGTGAAACCAGAGTGGGGCACCGACAAATAACTCTTCCAGATACCAATGAATGTATTCATGAATAAGAATCTTGAGATAGTTCTGAAGAACTTGATCTTTGCTGCGAATGAATATAGCTCGCTGAGAACTACTATAGAAAGCATCGCTAAACTCCACTATCTCGGCATTACTTTTGCTGAGTTGCTGATAATTACGTTCTTCGTGAATAATATAGATGGGAACTTTAGCTTTGGGATAGATGCCAAATTGCATTTGCAGATCGCCTATTCCATTGTCAAGAGCTTTACTTAACTCGAGTGCCCAGCTACTCTCAACACGGTTGCTGTATAACTCGTGATAACTTGAAGAGGATATAAGCGTGTAAGACGGGGCAGAAATCCATATTACCAGCATCAAAAGCAGAAGAATAAGCTTGTTTGAGTTATCAACGAGAAGTAGCAAGCGTCTCGCCGCACTCTCCATAATGCTCATAATCGGCAATAGTTTTATGCGAGAGGCTCCCGTCTAAGAAGCTCGTAGTAATTCCCGGCATCCTTTTTGGCTACATTGCCATCGGGAACCTCTTTGATGCGAAATTCATGTAGGAAGCCGTATAAACGCATTTCTACAACATCAGTTTCTTTAACTAAAACGGATGCTTTGGCAACTTTGCCGTTAACACTGATCAAGCCCTTGTCACAGGCATTTTTAGCAATGCTGCGAGTTTTTGTAAAGCATAGCTTATTGAGCAACAGATCAATTCTCATCGTTGGGTTTTCCATCAAGTATTTCTCTGATGCGAATGGCAATATCTCGGATCTTGAAAGGTTTCATCACAAAATCCCGAATCCCTTTTTCTCGCGCTTCATCCACAGAAATCAAAGTAGTAAATCCGGTGCAGATCACAACTGGTAAATCGGGATTGTGGGCTAACATCTTTGCAGCAAGATCAACTCCATTCATATAAGGCATTGTAGTATCTGTAATCACCATATCTATCTTTTCGGCATTCTTGATGAAGTACGAATGAGCTTTACGCGGATCGGTAAAGCCTTCCACTTTGTAGCCAAGACGCATTAAGCCCTGACGGAATACATTAACTAATGCTGGTTCATCATCTACGAACATAACCGTTTCACTTCCACAGATGTCTTTGGTCTCTTCTTCCTCATCCTGCGGAGCATGCCATTTGTCTGGCGTGTATACTGGTAGATATATATAGAAACTGGTTCCTTCACCCAATATGCTTTCTACTCTTACTGCACCATGATGAGACTGCACGATGCTATGCACTATGGAAAGCCCCAAACCGGTACCTTCATTAGCGCTTTTGGTGGTGAAGTAAGGATCAAAGATATGATCCATAATACCAGGATCGATGCCAGTACCATTATCTGCCACTGTAACCTTGAGATATTGGCATTGTTCAAGCTCAGGAAAGGCTTGCATATCGCGGGAGTTAAAGCTCACCAGATCTACAGCAAGCATAAGTTCAGCACCATCTTTCTGAAGAGCATGCATAGCATTAGTGCCCAAGTTGATAATAATTTGGTGTATTTGTCCGGGCACAGCGATAACCGTGCTGCGCTCGGCACTATAGTTTTCTTTAATCTTGATAGAGCGTGGAAGGTAGCTGCGCAGAAAGCGAACTGACTCTTTAACGTGTTCCACCAGTTCAATCACTTCAGTTTTTGATTCTTCCTGGCGTGAGAAGGATATCAGATGCGATA
>JAJBBD010000219.1 GCA_020532355.1 Candidatus Cloacimonadota bacterium
CCAAAAAGGGTAAGGGTTTTTACTAACGTTCTCTCAGGGTGGGGCAAAATAAAGTCGGAATCGAAATACAGTGCCAACCCTTTCCACAGAAAGAGCAAAATAATCACCGCTGCAAAGCTTATGAGTTTATATCTATTGGTAGAAATTTTCATCTGGCAACTTCCCTCCTATTATATCAGGGCTCATTTGGTAAAAAATATTCAGGTACGAATCAATCTGTGCGCTTATGGTATTTGCCCTAACAAAATGTAGGTTCGACCGCGGAATAGCATTTGCAGCCACCTGATTATTAGGCAATATATTATACTTCACTATAAGATTTGCCGCGCTATCGGGATACTGATTAACCCATTGGGTTGAATAGTGATAGCTCTGCATAACCTTTTCAACGAGTTCTTTACTATTTTTAGTTAGTTCGCCCTTAACTATAAATGCCGTTTGCGCAATGGGTATATCCAAAACCTTATTCCACTCGGCATTCAAATCGAAAATTGATTTAACCTTGGTATTACGCTGCATTACAAGGCTAACCAATGGTTCCGATATTACCCCTAATTTTGCCTGCTCGGCTGCCACCGCATTGGCCAAATCAATATGGGTAGGGAAACTGTAATCGAGCGTAACATCATTATCCGGATCCAATCCATGCTGCATTAACAGGTACCGAAAAAGCACATCGGGAGTCATACCCTTCGCCATAACGTTTATTCTTTTTCCCCTTAAATGTTCCCATTGGGTTATGGATGTATCGTTACCAAAAAGATATAAAGTTCCCCAAACCGGAATAGCTAAGAGCCTATAATCAATTCCTTTATTATATAGTATGGCTGCCATTGTGGTGGGAAGAATGGCAAAATCAGCAGTTCCATCAATTACCATTTTACGAATCTGGATGGGCTCGTTGAGGATTTCAACTTTAATATGGCTATCGCTTACCGTGCTTAAACTATCAATAAACTTTATCATTCCCATTGCTGATGGACCTTTTAAAGTGGCAATGGTAATGGTATCAGTCTGCTTTGGTTGATGTTGACAACCAAAAAAGATTAGATTAACAGCGAGTAGTAGTGGAAATATAATTCTCATTAACATGTTCTTATAAAATACAAAACTAATCAATTCATATCAATTTACAGACTAATTTATGTTCATAAACATTTTGTAATAAAATAAATTAAGCATATCTTTGTTAAATAAATAACAATTGTAACTGTTGTTATAACTGAGAGGAGGAATTTATTCCGAATCAAGGTATAAAAAAAAATCAATAATCAATCTAATCCGGAGGTATTCTGATGGAAAAGAGAGTTGGAACTGCACTTATTCTTATTGAAAGCCGTGAAAACATAAAGCTTCTCAACGACATCATTTCGAAACATTCCCAAATTATTATTGGACGCCAAGGGCTCCCTCGCAGCACTGCCCAAAGTGTTATTTCGCTTGTTCTTGAAGGTACCACCGATGAAATTGGTTCGTTAACCGGCCAATTAGGCCGATTAAAAGGCATTCAAGTTAAATCAGTACTTTTAAAGAACATACAAAATGAATAGAACATGGTTACTGGTCCTGATATGTGCATTGGTAATATCGCACAATGTTAATTCACAGGACTTTCATTTGCAAGGAGTTGTAATCGACTCCATTTCGCAGGAAACATTAGAGGGTGTTGCCGTACAGGCTATCTCAACTAATGCTAAGGGAAAAGATTTTTTTGCCGTTACCAACGTGAATGGCAAATTCCTATTCAACCTGCCTGCCGACAGCTACACAATTAACCTAAGTATAATAGGTTATGCACCAGCGCAACAAACGGTTAACGTTGCCAGAAATTCAAAACTTACCTTTACGCTCACACCACAGCCCATCCCGTTAGGCGAGGTTGTGGTATCAAGTTTTAGGATAAACCGCACCATTAAGCAACTGCCAACACCACTTGCCGTGGTTGGAAAACAGGATTTCCAGCAGCAGTCGGCCATTTCACTTTCGAACGTGCTATCCAACGAGCCGGGCATTGCAATGGGTAGCGATGGCGTTTGGGCAACAAACATTAATATACGCGGTTTGGGCGAAAACAGATTGGTTACGCTGGTTGACGGCTTTAGGGTTGAGACAGCAACCGACCTCACCGCATCGCTCTCAATGGTTGATCTGAATGATGTTGAGCGAGTTGAAGTGGTTAAAGGTGCGCAATCGGCACTCTACGGCACAGGGGCAATGGGCGGAATTATTAACATCATAACTAAGGATGGATACTTCTCGAGCGAGCCTCATCTTTCGGGAAATATTATTGCCGGATATACTTCAGCAAACAGTGGCTACTCGGGCTACGCAAATATTAATACCGGAGCCGACAGATGGTATCTAAAGGTAAATGGTACGTATAGCGATGCGCAAAATATCAAAACACCTGAGGGAGAAATTCCCAACAGCCAGTTCAGATCCAATAATATAGCAGCACGGGCAGGTTTTAAACCTTTTAAGAATCACACTCTGAGGGCTCAATATCAGCGATACTGGGCAAACGATGTGGGAATACCGGGTGGAAGCACCTTTCCAGGTCCTGCCACAGCAACATACACCGATATTGGACGCCAACTATTCTCTGCTAGCTACGAAATAACAGACATTACCAGCACGTTCTCGTCGCTGAAGCTAAGCTACTTTAACCAGTATATTCTTCGCGATGTGCTACTATATCCCAATACCGTTACAGAGAGCCCCACACCTACAGGCGGCATACAAAAAGTTAGTCCTCAGTACTTCACTCCCACTGGTGAGCATCAAACCAATGGGCTACAGCTACAAGGCAGATGGGATTTTTATGAAAACAACACCTTTATTGCGGGTATTGATGCTTGGGCACGAGAACTCTACACCGAAAGAGAAAAATACATTACTGTTGAAGTTTTTAATCCTGCCGGCGACCTAATGGTTACCAATAATTTGGTACGAGGCGAAACCCCAACGCCAAAATCTACTTTTGGAACAGCAGGAATATTTGTACAGGATGAGAGCCGCCTACTGGATGATAAACTCACCCTAATAATAGGTGGTAGAGCCGATGGAATTCAAACTGAAAATGAGGAGAATTTCGATATTGATTATTTGATAGTAAATGGTGAACGTAATGATTCTCCACCCAACCAGCGTGTTACGTTCGAAGCGGGCAAGCAAAATCTGTTCTCGTGGAGTGCCAATGCTGGACTGCTTTACAGAGTTTTAAAAGAGATAGATCTCTCAGCAAGTTTTGCCCGTTCATTCAGAGCGCCATCGCTTGAGGAGAGTTTTAAGTTTATTGACTTAGGTAATCTTGTTCTCCTTGGCGACCCAACGCTTAAATCTGAAAGTGGTTACGCCACTGACCTGGGAGTAAGAATTTGGAAACAAAACTTCACCATGCAGGTTGATATTTTTGCCAACTGGATAAATAATATGATTGTTGAAACTCCAGGCGAATACATATACACCACAACAACCGGACCCTTAGCGGGTACTACAGATACTCTCCCCGCATTGGTAAACGCTAATGTTAGTTCGGCCATGCTTTACGGAACAGACATTAAATTTCAGTACAAAGCTACCAAAGGGTTGGTAATATTTGGTTCAGGTGCATACGTTAGAGGAAAAGATACCGAAGCAGATGAAAATCTACCTCAAATTCCACCCCTTAGGGGGCAATTTGGTTTGCGTTACAATATTGATAAAATTGGGACTATTGAGACAACTATTATGGGCGCAAGCAAGCAAGATAAAATCGCCGAAGGAGAAACTGCAACCGATGGTTATCATAGAATAGA
>JAJBBD010000220.1 GCA_020532355.1 Candidatus Cloacimonadota bacterium
TTCCGAGATTGCCCGGATTCTCTCTTTGGATTCCAGATAAGCCATCTCAGTGCCATAGCGTTTTTGTATCTCCAGCCGCTCTTCTTCACTGCGTTCTTTGAACATATCTTCAAACTCACGCTTAAACATCTCCGCATCAGTCAGCTTGTCCTGGCTAGTTCTGCCTATATAGAGAATGTCCACCGTGGCTCTATCTGCCACCGAGTCATTCATCTTATACACATCGATGAAGCTGCCAAAGCGTTCATGAGTTTTTTGCTTATGCCGTTCTGTGAGTAACGGGGTTCCGGTAAAAGCGATCTTGACCGCATTCGGAAAAGCCAGGAACAGGTTATCGCCCATCTCGCCACCCTGATCCTGATGTGCTTCATCAATCAACAGCAGTATCCGCTCACTGGTATTCAGCTCCGGAAACTCCTCATACTTCGGCACAATCCCCGCTGTCAATAGCGATTCTGCAGACACTGATCCACTGATCAGGAACTTGTGCAGCATCACCATATTCAGATTTGAACTGGTGTTCTTCAGCTTATCCAGATCCCTTTTGTGCTCAATCAACGTGAGGCTTTCTCCCGTATAGGTCACGGTGTGGGATAGCTGATCTTCCAAGTCCAGTCGATCATTGACCATGATCACTTTGTAATCCTTCAGATCATCCGTATCCCGCAGTTTCTTGATCAGGAATACCATAGTTAGGGACTTCCCCGAGCCTTGTGTATGCCAGATAACTCCACTGCGTTCAAAGGGTGTCTTTCCGATTCTGAGACGTTCGAGGATTTTCCCTACAGCACGGTATTGCTGATACCTGCAGACGATCTTGACCTTCTCGCCTCTCTTGATCTCCATGTATAGGGTGAAGTTCTTCAAGATATCCAGTATGATAGCTTTGTTCAGCATCCCATGGATCATCACTTCCTGGCGCTGCTCATCCGGAGATATGGAGATAGTTTTGTACTCCTCCGGGAAGATATCTTTCCAGTTCAGATAGTGGTCAAATTCGCCTGTGATGGTGCCAAATCTGGCTTCATTGCCATGAGTGACGATGTTGAAGAGATTGCAATGGAAAAGCCGCTCTTCGCCTTCCTTGATGCCATAATCATCCACTCTCAGGTTTGCATAGCGGTTGATCTGGATAAATGCTTCACTCAAGGGCTGAGCCACATCCATATCCTTGCATTCCACTACCACGATCGGCAAGCCATTGATAATCAGTACAATGTCCGGAATGATCGCAGCTCTGCTGGCTCCTGGAGTCTCGATCTTGAATTGATTGATGGCTATGAAGCTATTGCGCTCAGGATGGGCAAAATCAATCAACCTCACCGTGGGGTTTTGCTCTCCAGTCAGCGTATTCTGATCCACTGTTGTATTACGGGTCAGAAGCTCATATACAGCCTGATTTGCCTTGAGCAAGTCCATGCCGGGGTGCATGGTAAGCTCGCTAAGCACCGCATCAAGTTGTTTATCAGTTAGCCAGCTTCTGCCGTCCTCAGTCAGGTTGATTCGTTTCAGAGCTGCCCGGAATTCGTTCTCAAGGATATACTCTCTGAAACTTTCTCTCCTGCTGATGCTTGGATCATAGGGAGTAAACCCCGTTCCCTGATCTATTACCTCCCAACCAAGCTGCTGCAGCTTATCCAGGAAGGGACGTTCAACGCTATTATATTCGGACATTATTCCTCACCGGTTTATATTCTCCAAACCTCTAACGCCAGATTTATCAGCAATTGCTGCCTCTCGTCAATGGTTGCGGCATTCCAATCAGGAAAAAACTTCAGGAATTGATTTATCCTGTTCACTGATGATTGAGTACCAATGGTTGGCATCTCCACCAAGCTTCGAGTGAAGTACAGCCCGCTTGCTCTGTATTGAGCACACTTATTCTCGTACTTGTCATTGCTGGCTACGATATTTGCAGTCTTTTCAAGCAGAGTCAAGTTCCCAAGCTTTATCTTATACTGATCATAATCCTTACCAGGATTCTTCAATATGAAGTCCGCTCTCAATTCATTTTCCGGATTGTCGGGTAAAATATGCTCAATCTCATGCCCCGAATAGTCTCTGAGAGTTCTTTTATCGTTTATACCTGTAAAGCTCAGCTCAACAAACTGTGTCAGTTTAGCCAAGAGGTATTTGGTTCTGTAGTATTGAAGTGTGCCCAGTGCGTAAGTCCCCAGGAATGCTGCCAGTTCAGTTTGTTTCGCTTGAACATTAGGGACAAAATGTTTATCAATAAACTCATCCAACGCTGTCTTCTGGCTATCAGGATCTGTGAGTTTGGTAATATCCCTCAGTTCCCCCACCCACAGTGCAAAGTATCTTTCCAGTTCTTTGGTAGGTGTCTTGGTAAAGATGTAATAGAATAAGAAGATCTCAAGCTTCTTCACGAAATGGTTGAATAGATCAATCGGCAGTGATCTAACTGCAAGCATAAGAATGTAGTGCAAGCTGAAAGCGCCTCCGCAAAGCATTCTCAGGTTATCTGTATAAACGTTATCTTTACCATCTTTATCCTTGCCGTCTATGTATGCCAAATAGCACTTCAGATTGTCAATCAGATGCTTAACGAAAGCAAAGGGATCTTTCTTGTATCCGCAAAGAGAGGCATTCTTTTCATCTACCAGCCAATCATAAATCTCATCTTCTCTGAGAATGTAGTCTTTCCTGCTGTTATCAATGGGATAGTTCGACATCAGATAATAGCGCAGAAAGCGTAGTGGTTTTTCCTGTCTTTCCTCAAGCGGTTTCGTGATCTTCTTCCATTCATCTTTGAGCTTGGAGAACTCATCTGCATCCGCTTGTCTGAAGATCAGGTTCTTCATCAAGTCCATCGGATTCAAGCCAATGCCTCTTTCATTGATTGTCTCGAATATCTTCAAGGCACTGCTGATCTCTGTGGATATCTGAATAAATACAACCCGATTGGCGAGGTATGCCCAGAACTTGAGCAGTTTGTCTGTTTCGGGAAAGTTATCATTCAGATAGTCATACACCGTTCCATAGGCATTCACGATATTCTTGAGTGCTCCAAAAGTGTTAATTCCCGATGCCTTGATTGCTTTCTCAGTGGTTAAAGAGTCTTTGTTTTCTTTGATGATGCACTGTATTATCTCGAA
>JAJBBD010000221.1 GCA_020532355.1 Candidatus Cloacimonadota bacterium
AGAACATCATATAATGAAGGGCTTTGTAGGCTTTTGTGCAGATTTAAGCCATCTGGGGAGATTGAAATAGAAAGGATAATCTTTTTGAGATCGTAGGTCTTAGAGCGTTTGTCTGTTTGCTTGGTATAGAATATGCTTCCGGCATTGGCAAAAAAATGCAGCCGATTCTTGCTCCGCTCAAGTTGGTCGCTGTTTAGCTGTAAGCTAAGATACTCGGAACTGGGTAGGGCAGCTTTGCCTTTAATGGGTTCACATGCGGTAAGAGTAAAATCTGGAATGCGGCTTCGGCTTAATTCACTGAGGATGGTTTCTGCTGCAAGAGGCTCATAAAAAGAGATATCAAAGTATTCGGCAAAGCTTTCCACGCCGACGGGAAGCGGTGGGGAAAGACTAACTTTGGGATGGGGAGAAAAGCCCATTGTAAAAACAGTAGGCAGTTCTAATATGGCAATCCGGCGAAAGAGCATCCGCATCCAATCAAGATGCGAGATAAAGCGCAGGAGTCCGGTTTTACGGTAAAAAATGCGATAGCGATATTGGGTTTGAGGATTGTACTGGTTCGTATGAGCCGGTTGGGGAGATGGCGGTAAGGCTTGCAGAGGTGTGGCATCTTGGGTGAATATTTTATCATCACACACGCCGCAGAGCTGGCAGAGTTCGCGACAATCTTGGCTGGATTCGGCTTTTAAGGCTTTTTCATATTCGCTAATGAGGAATTTTTTGCATACTCCAATATCTATAAAATCCCAAGGTAGAGGTTCTGAGAGATCTCTTTGGGCAGTAAAATCGGAGCTGGAGAGCTGTTCTGCGGCAAAGGCGTTTTGCCAGATGCTCCAATCCCAAGTTTCATTCCAGCCGTCGAAGAGGGCACCATGCTGCCAGGCGTGATACAGCACTTTTGCCATGCGCAGGTCACCACGTGTGATACATGCTTCCAAAATCGAGTTTTCGATGGTGTGGTATTTCAATTTTATATTGCGATTTTTATAGAAGGCACTTTTGATGCTTTGAGCACGCTTTAATAAGACGTCTGCTTCTGCCATGGCACACCATTGGAAAGGGGTAAACGGCTTTGGAGTGAAAGGGGAGATGCTTACATTTATATTCATGCGTTTGTTAGCGGTAAGATTGATGCGCTGGATAAGATCGACAATCGCCTGAATATCCGTATCGGTCTCACCGGGCAGACCAATCATGAAATAGAGCTTGATCTTTTGCCAACCAAGCTTCTTGGCGATTTCTACCCCGTGCAGGATTTCTTCTTCATTGAGGTTTTTGTTTATAACATCCCGCAGGCGTTGAGAACCGGCTTCCGGAGCGATGGTAATGCCCTCTCTACCCAAGCTTTGCATCAAGCTCACCAGGCGGTCGTCTAAACTGTCTACACGCAGAGATGGCAGCGAGATGTGAGTTTTGCTGGTGTTTAGTGAATCTAATAGGGCAAAAAGGAGCTCGCGAATACAGGAATAATCGCTACTGGAGAGGGAAATTAAGCCGGCCTCGTCCCAACCGCTGTTTCTTACTTCGGCAAGCAAGTTATCCAAGATATCCTGAGGATTACGTTCTCGTACGGGGCGATAGAAGAATCCGGCATGACAAAATCGGCAGCCTCTGGAGCAGCCGCGCATAATTTCGGCAACATAGCGATTGTGCGTAGCCAATTGCCAGCTAAGAAGCTGGGGGCTGTGCAAGTTTGCGTTTTGGGCAAATCCGGAATATTTACGGCTGGAGATAGTTTTGGAGACTGGGGAGATGTTGAAAGGATTGTCACCAGAGTGCATTGGCACCCAACAGCTTTCTAATTTGCTAAGTTGCTCTATGCGGTCGTTGCGACTGGGGTATGCCTGCAAGATTTGGGCAATTTCCACTATCGCTTCTTCGGCTTCGCCCATAAAGAATACATCTATAAACGGAGCAAGAGGTAAAGGATTTGTGGCACAGGGACCGCCAGCCATTAGGATGGGATGATTTTTGCGGCGATCTTTTGAAAACATTGGAATCCTGCTACTGTGGATTAACTGTAATACATTACTAAAGGTAAGCTCACTTTGTAAAGTAATACCCAAAAGATCAAATTCGGCGGCAGCAATGCGACTTTCCAAACCGAACAGCGGGATTTGCTCTTCGTTCAGTAAGTCCAGCAAATCCATCTTGGGAAGATACATGCGGTCTGCCATGGCATAAGGCAGGCGGTTGACAATGCTGTAAAGTATTTTTAAGCCCAAGTGAGATACGCCCAGTTCATACAGATCAGGAAAGGCAAAAAGCATGCGGATAGGGTACTGCTCAAAGCTTTTGCGTATGGCGTTGATCTCGTGATCTATGTAGCGAGAAGGCTTTTCCACTAAAGGCAGAAGGTGCTCGATATTTACCATGATATATACCTTCATATATTAATGAAATCAATGGGAGGAAAGCAGACGGATTTGGTCAAGGTATTTTATGAATTGCGCTTTCCTGCGGCTGCAGAACCACTTCAAACGAGCGAAGATATCAAATATCTGTTTTGCTGCATTACCGCTGCTGAGGATTTGTTGGAGCATAAAGAGTGTTGTTATGTATAGAGTTTACAGATTGCTCTGCTTGTTTTAAGAGTAAAAGAAAAGCGGAAAATACGATTATTTTGCTGTTACTAAATAAAAGACTTTACAAAAAGAGCCTATTCAAAATTGTGGAATTCTCAAATGTCGTTAGGAGTTACATATGTCAGACAAGGTGCGTGAAACCAGCAGCAAGGCTGCTCTAAAAGAAATGAAAGAAGATTATCTTCGCATGCTCGAAGATTCCTTTCAAAACACAAATGAAATCAAAAAAGGCGATGTTGTAGAAGCCCCGATAGTTACAATCACGGATAATTTCCTGATCGTAAACTTGGGGGGGAAATTCGACGCCTATGCAGAGATTAGCGATTATTCCGATGAAAAAGGCACTCTCCAGCTTCAAGTAGGAGATGTTCTCAAAGGTTACGTAGTGGATCAGACCGATCAAGGCTACGTAGTTGGCAAAAGCCTCACCAAACAGCATGTGGACAAACAGTCAATCCGTGATGCTTATGAAAAGAAGATTCCGGTGCAAGGAAAGGTCTACTCGGTTACCAAAGGGGGATTTAGCGTTGATATTCTCGGTGCCAGAGCCTTTTGTCCGATATCGCAGATTTCGGTACGCCCGGTGGATGACACCGCCGCATTTATTGGTCAAAACCTTGACTTTATGGTGATTGAGTGCTCGGAAAATTGTCGTAGGATCGTGGTTTCTCACCGTCAATTGGCAGAACAGGAAGCGAACGAGAAAAAAGCGGAAGCTTTGGCAAAATTAGCTGAAGGCGAAGTTGTTATGGGTAAAGTAATGCGCATGACCTCTTTTGGCGCTTTTATAGATGTAGGCGGAGTGGAAGGCTTGATGCATGTATCCGAGATATCTTGGCAACATGTTATCAAACCGCAAGATGTACTTAAGACAGGACAGGAAATAGAAGTGAAGATACTTTCCATAAAGGGAGATAAAATTGCTCTTTCCTTAAAAGCCTTACAAGAAAATCCCTTTACTCAAGCCCTTAGCGAAGTTAAAGAAGGGGATGAAGTAAATTGCCGGGTTTTACGCCTGCACAATTTTGGTGCTTTTGCCGAACTCAAACCCGGAGTGGAAGGTCTGATTCCTGTATCGGAAATGAGCCGCAACCGCAATATTGCCCATCCTCGTGAGATACTCAAAGAAGGGGATTACGTTCAAGTACAAATCCTACGAATAGATCCTGATACACAAAAAATATCTCTTTCACTTAAGGCTTTACAGCCCGATCCTTGGGACAAGCTCGAAGAAGTAGTAAGCATCGAAAAGCCCTTCACCGGAGTGGTGGAATCCTCTACCAACTTTGGTGTATTCGTTACTATTAGCGATGGGATAACCGGTTTGCTGCCTCGCTCTCGTGTGCGTAAAAGCGATACCTTCAAAAGTGGTGATGAAGTGGAACTTATGGTTACCGCTATAGATCGCGAAAACCATAGAATTACTTTAGATTACACCGATCGCACCCCCGAAGAGATTGCTGCTGCCAGCCGTCCCCGCAATGAAGATCGTGCCCCGCGTGAGTCTCGCGATGGCGGATATAGGGGAGATCGTGATTTTGGCGGAAGAAGAGGCGGAAGAAGCCGTGGTGATGATGAATGGCGTAAATATGCCAATCAGAAAGCACCTGTAGTAGACGACAATCCTTTCAAAGATTTATAGATAATGGCAGAAAACCAGTTTATCAAGCTTCGCAAAGAGAAGCTGGCAAAGCTGCGTTTATTGGGAATAGACCCCTATCCCGTGCAAAGCCAACGTAGCCACAAAATTGCTCAGGTTTTGAAAGATAAAGAATCCTGGATAGAAAGTAACAGCATAGTTACGCTTGCTGGTCGTTTAGTAGCGATGCGCCGTCAAGGTAAAATCGGGTTTGGCAATATTGAAGACGACAGTGGAAAGATTCAGCTTTATGTTTCGCAAAGTGAATTGGGCGAAGAAAACTACGGCTTATTCAAGCTTTGCGATGCCGGAGATTTTATCCAAGCAAGCGGAAGCCTCTTTTACACTCAGGCTGGCGAGTATTCACTAAGATGCACGTCTATCAAGATGCTCAGCAAAAACATCAGACCTCTGCCCGCAGTTAAGGAGAAGGTTGTAGACGGGAAAGCTATCCGTTATGACGAATTTGCCGATATTGAACTGCGCTATCGCAAACGCTACTTGGATCTGCTACTCAATCCCGCTCAGCGCAAAGTATTTGAATTGCGTTCACGGATTGTATCCGCTGCCCGTAGATATATGGATTCGCGGGGATACATAGAGGTAGAAACGCCAATTTTACAGCCTCTGTACGGCGGCGCAAATGCCCGTCCGTTTATTACCCATCACAACACTTTAGATGTGGATTTGTATCTGCGCATAGCGGTGGAGCTTTACCTAAAGCGCCTCATCGTAGGCGGTTTTGAACGTGTTTATGAGATTGGGAAGAACTTTCGTAACGAAGGAATGGACCGCACGCACAATCCGGAATTTACAATGATGGAAAGCTATGAGGCATATTCGGATTTAAATGGCATGATGGATTTGGTGGAAGGCTTGATTAAGCATCTTGCCCTCGATGTGGTGGGCAAGGATACCTTTGTGTATCAGGGACACACCGTGCATTTGGGAGCTAAGTGGCGCCGAGCCTCGATGCCTCAACTGGTGAACGAAGCAACGGGTATGGATGTACTAACAGAAAGTGAAGAGGTACTTCTTGCTTTTTGCAAAAAGCAAGAGCTTGATATTCCGGAAGGAAGTGCCAAAGGAAAATTGATTGCTCTTATCTATGAGCAATTTGTAGAAGAAAAGCTGATAGAGCCTACCTTTGTGTGTGATTTTCCCAAGGAAATCTCTCCGCTTGCCAAATCCAAACCGGAAAACCCCTTATTGGCAGATCGCTTTGAGCTTATTATTGCCGGTGGTGAATTTGCCAATGCCTTCAGCGAGCTAAACGATCCTTTGGATCAACGTGAACGCTTGGAAGCTCAAGCCAGATTGCGTGCTATGGGTGATGACGAAGCCAATGTGGTAGATGAAGATTTCTTAGAAGCCTTAGAATATGGGATGCCACCTATGGGAGGACAGGGAATCGGTATAGATCGCTTGGTGATGTTGCTTACGGAGAACGATTCCATCAAAGAAGTGATTTTATTTCCTCAGATGAAACCAGAAACAAATTGATAAAAACCAGAAAGGTTATAGAGCCGGGTTTGTTAAACCCGGTATTTTTGTATCCACAAATATGGCGTAAGGATATGTAGATAAAGTGCATTGCACATGGTTGAAGTTAATTGGATAATAGTGAATATCTGCCTCTGAAGGTTTACAAAAAGTATTGCTATCTTCACTTTATACCCCAATTGTTTATGTCTGAGCTTAGTGCCCCGATTAAATGATAGCCAAAATGCTAAGAAATCCCTTGACCTTATGCCGCATCCGAAATAATTGAAACATCTACAGCAAGGGGAAGCTATAAGTTTATGACCATATTACAGCTGATCAACTTTTTCGGAGGCTTAGCGCTTTTTATCTTTGGCATGAATAAGATGAGCGACAATTTGCATGCCGTCGCCGGTAATGAGATGCGCAGAATCTTAAAAATGCTTACCAATACTCCCTTAAAAGGAGTTATTGTAGGTCTTTCAGTAACCGCCTTAATCCAAAGCTCATCTGCAACTACAGTTATGATGATTGGCTTGGTTAATACGGGGATGATGACGCTCAATCAGGCGGTTGGAGTAGTGATGGGGGCGAATATTGGTACTACAATTACTGCTCAGCTAATTGCCTTTAACATCGGACACTATGCCTTTGTATTCATCATTGCCGGAGTATGCTTGTTACTAATTCGTAAGAGCAGAAGGATGGAACGGTGGAGTCAGATTATTATCGGATTTGGTCTATTGTTTATTGGATTAAACGTGATGTCTTCTGCCATCCTGCCCTTGCGAGAATCTGCAATTGCTCAAAACTTCATGGTGAGGATTGCCGCAAATCCTCTTTTAGGTATTCTAACTGGAACCATCTTTACCATGCTCATCCAAAGTTCATCAGCATCAGTGGGAATTGTGATTGTTCTGGCCAATAGTGGTTTAATTCCTTTTGAGGGAGCCCTATATTTGGTATTTGGCGATAATATCGGTACCACAATTACTGCTTGGTTAGCAGGGATCGGAAGCAATTATACCGCTCGACGAGTAGCCTTAGTTCACTCTTTATTTAACACATTTGGGACAATTTTGTTTGGCTTATTAACATATTTCGGGATATATACGTTAATCATTAACCGGATCACGCCGGGTGATGTTTTTGCCGGCGTGAACCTTGCCCGGCATGTTGCCAATGCTCATACCTTCTTCAATATATTTAATACTCTTATTTGCTTGCCTTTCGCCGGTTTATTTGCCCGCATAGCAAGTAGCATAATACCCAAAGATAAAATCGATACCCTAAGTTTGGGCGAGCCCAAACATCTCAATTACCATGTTATTGGCGATAGTGAATTGGCGATTAACCAATCGTTCAAAGAAATGCGCGAAATGCTGAGATTGGTACGCATGGGACTGATTGTTAGCTATGAAGCCTTTAAGGATAAGAACTATAAAAAACAGATCAGAGTAAGTAGAATCGAAGCAGCTATCGACAGTTTACAGCGTGAAGTTACGCTATATCTGGTGGCGGTTAATGAGCGTACCAATGCGGACGATATCATCCAGAAGATACCCGCTTTGTTGCATACGGTGAACGATATTGAAAAGATCGGCGATTATACCGAAGAAGTAAACCGTATTCTCAATTATCAAATCACCATGCAAAAACAGCCGCTTTGTCCTGAATTTGCCGCCATGATAGACGATCTGCACGCCAAAGTGATGTTTATGCTGGATCTTTGTGTGGATTATTTGGAGAACATGAAGGATGACTTTAGCTATAAGATCATTGAAATGGAAGGCAGAATAAACGAACAACACCGAAACCTGCGAACCAAGATTCTTAGCGAAATCCAAAATGGCGAATGCGACGCCGCAGGTGGATTAAATACCATCGACTATCTGGATCAGGCGGAAGTGATTGCAGATAAGCTTAAGAATTTGGTGAAAGCAGGGAGTCATAAATTTATCTATAAGCAGCACAGTGACTTTCCCATAGATGAAGATGAGGATAACATTACCGATCAATTAATATAAGCTGTCCTATACTCATTACTTTATCGGAGAGTTAGCGTAGCTTTAAGCTACCATTATCCTGTACATACGGGAGCATCCCCGCTTAAACCTCAGTTAATGCTGGCTTGAAGTGGAGGGGGAGAGGTTATCGGTTTATGGTGGATATTATGGAATTTATCAAATCTTCGGGAAGGGTTGTACTTAGGCTAATTACCAACATTTTGCTACCCACCAGAGTCTTTAGTTTAACTGCATCTTTGGCCGTGCAGATAATGTACTTTGAAGTATCGTTGAGAATGGTGTTGCGGGAGGCATCATCAATAAAACTGTGGTGATCACCAAAGCGTAAGTGTTTTTGATATCGGATACCCATTTGGGCAAGCCCTTGTTCTAAAGAGCGAGGATTGGCAATGCCGGAAACCACCGTGATGTTTTCACTCTCTAAGGTTTTAGGATCAATTTCAATAGAGTTCTTATAAATATGCTTGCAAGAACTTTGAATCTGATATACTTTAGCACCTGTGGAGCGCAATCGTTTTTCCAAACTGGGATTTCGAGTACTACCTGGTTTTTGATGTAGCAAGCAAATGCTGCGAGAATCTAGAGCCGAGAGATCTTCTCGGAGATAGCCCGCCGGAATAGTAAAGCCATTGCCTAAGGCAAGCTCTGTATCGAAAACGATAATATCTAAGTCTCGTGCTACTTTGAGGTGTTGGAAGGCATCATCCAGAATAATGGCATCCAGATTGGGAAAGATTTGGTGAACTAGCATCAAAACTTGCTTGCGCTTAGCTCCTGAAAATACAGGAATTCCGGACAACATTTTTGCTGCCATAACGGCCTCATCACCTGCATCATGTGCATTGAAAAACAGCTTGGAGCCATCCCAAACCAGTTTTGCTTGTTGCTCCAATCCAGATTTGTAGCCACGTGAGGCATAAGCAACTCTTAAGCCTTTTTGGTGTAGGGCATTACATATAGCAATGGCAATAGGCGTTTTACCGCTGCCGCCAATAACCAGATTTCCAATGCTGATTACTTTGAAGGGGGCACGATAACCTTTGTGGGCATACAAGTTTCGCCTCCACCTCATCAATGAAGCGTAGCAAAGACTTGCTGGATATAGCAGGAAGCTTAGTAGTGATCTATTAAGAAGATGCTTTTCGGCAAAATCTGCAGGCTTCACTTCGCTGATATCTTGCGATCGATTAAGGTTACAAGTTTTTCCACATCAAAGGGCTTGAAAATTACATCCTTAAGTCCATCAACTTTGGCTCGTACCAAGACATGATTGGGATCGTAGCCAAAACCCGTCATCATTATAACTGGAATCTTTTCGTTGTAATCTTTCACACGCCAAAACAGCTCGTAGCCGTCCATATCTGGCATAGCAATATCGGTAAGCACCAAGTCCACTTTCCCGCTCATAATCATTTGCAGAGCCTTAAGTCCATCGGAAAAGGTGTGGATTTCCCACTCCGGGCGCAGAGCTTGGATTTCTATCTTGAGGTTTTTAACCAGTTCTTCTTCATCGTCTACAATGCATATTACTTTAATCATGTCAGTTCATTTCCCGTAATGGTTTTATACATAGCCAAATATTTCTCTCGAGTTTGCGAGATTACGCTATCGGGCAGTATTGGCGGAGCTGACTGCCTATCCCAAGCAATATCGTTCAAATAGTTACGAATAAATTGTTTATCGAAGCTATTGGGGGAAGCACCAATCTCGTAGCTAGATAATTCCCAAAATCTGGAAGAATCTGGAGTGAGACACTCATCAATAAGTAATATTTGATTGCCAATAGCCCCAAATTCGAACTTGGTATCGGCCAAAATCACATCTGACTTTTTAAGCAGGTTGTGGGCGTAACTGTACAATTCTAAAGATTTATCTTTCAGAAAACGGGCAATCCATTCATCTGTATAAGATAGCATTTCCCGATATGAGATATTTACGTCGTGACCTTCATTTGCTTTTGTTGATGGGGTAAAAAGAGCTTTGGGGAACTTCTGACTTTCATGCATGTCTTCGGCAATCATCATGCCTCCCACAGTTCCGGTTCGTTTATACTCTTTCCAAGCAGAACCACTTATGTAGCCACGCACAATACACTCAAAGGGTATTACCCGGGTCTTCTTAACCAGCATCGATCGTTCTGCCAAGAAATCCTTAAATGGATGCAATGCTTCAGGATATTCGGCAGGGTTGTCTGTTATAAAGTGATTGTTTACAATGTGCTTGGTATTTTTGAAGAAATAAGTAGAGATACCGTTTAGGATGCGTCCCTTATCAGGAATCAGATTGGGAAACACCACATCGAAAGCGGAAATCCGATCGCTGGTAACAATCAGCAGGGTCTCGCCCAGATCGTATAGATCGCGGACCTTTCCGCGTTTGAAGTTTTTTACCGAAGCCAGTTTGATGAGTTTATCATGCATTAGCTCGCTCCTTTATAAAGTTGTAGATTATTTTCATTTCATCCACTGCCGCCAATGGTAAAGCCAACTTTTCGTTGGCACGGTATTCGGGCAGGTCGGCAGGGAATCTGTAGCTCTTACCGTTCAATTCTGCGCGCACTAATTGACCATGCTGAATGCATAGTTGCGGACTTTCAAACTCAAGATCCTTTGCCACATACAAAAAATTGAGCCATTCCCGATAAGCCTTTAGTAAACGGATTTCATCATCCAACAGGTCTGCCTTGGCAAATTCCAAATTGTTAAAGTAGGCATCGCGCTCGTTCTGCACCAGCTCCAGAATTCCGTTTTGAGGGTGGATAAAGCTTTCCTGCAATAAAGTATCTAATTTGTCAAGATCATGTTCGAGCTCTGTTTCGCGAGCAGGAGCCAAGGCTAAACACCAACCCCGACAGGTGCCTTTGTCAAATTTATCACAGGGATAGCTTCCGGTTTCACAAAAGGGCAATTTTAAGATGCGCGATATGCTTTGGATAACATCGGTAACAAAGAAACGATTGCGAAAAGGTCCTAAGTATAGCCAATCGTCGCCGCTATGTTCTTGAATGCTAATAAAAGGGAAGCGATGGCTATCTAAAGCTAAGTACACATAATTTTGCCAGGGACGTAAGCGCCGTTGAAATTGGGGATGATGCTGGGCGATTAGGCATTTTTGTAAGATAAGTGCAGACATGGAATCTGGCATCAGATTATATTCCAAAGTAGAGGCAGCCGAGATAAGCTCTTGGTAGATATGGTCTTTTTCTGCTTTATTCCAGATGCTTTTCAATCTGGTGCTTAGCTTTGCGCTAATTCCTATATAGAGGTATTCCTCATTAGATTTTAGGACAAAACACAAGTACCCATCGGGAAGGCTATCCCACTGGTTTATATTATCTTTGGAAATATTCTGACTAATCATACGGACAGTCTTTTATACCTGCAATTTGTGTCAATTGAATTCTATGTTGTTCAGATTACAATGAATTCACTATTATCTTACGCACTCTTTTGGTTGCAACCACCAAAAAAAGAGTGAAGGCAATCATCAAGGTTGAAAGCGAATTGATGGTAGTAATAGTTCCTCTCCGGATGGTGCCCTCAACATATATGGGCAGAGTATCAAATCCGCGTCCCGAAGTAAAAAAGGTGATGATAAAATCGTCTATGGAAAGAGTGAAAGCTAAAAGCGCTGCTGCCACTATTCCTGGCATCATTAGGGGAAACTTTATTTTCCAAAATATGTAGAATGGTTTGGCACCGAGATCTTGCGCTGCCTCTACCAAAGAATGATCGAAATCTTCCAAACGAGATTGTATTACAATTACCGTATATGATATACAAAATGTAATATGAGCAATCAGCACCGTGAACATGCCGGTGTTTACTCTGGTGAAATTGAACAACAGTGCCAAAGATACGCCCATCAGGATATCTGGTATCATTAGGGGAGTGTAGATAAGAGCAATGAGCCCCCTTCTGCCGCTAAAGCCTTTGTTTTCTAAGCCTAAAGCGGTTAGTATGCCTAAAGTGGTGGAGATAAGAGTACTAAGCCCGGCAATCAGCATTGTGTTGCGAAAGGCTTCACCTATGGTAGGATTTTTAAACAACAGGAGGTAGTACTTAAAAGTAAAACCTTGCCAACCGGTAATTATGCGGGCGTCATTGAAACTGAAGATAATAAGAATTAGAATGGGGATATACAGAAAAATCATCACCAGAGTAAAGACTGTTAGATTCATGCCCTTAAACAATTTCGTCAAAGATAATCTCATTGCCATTGCCTCCGGTTCTGATGGCGCCGATAGAGCCCATACATAACCAGCAACAACACTGCCACCAGTAACAATAAAGTGAGCGAAAGTGCAGATGCCATCGGCCAGTTGCGAGGAATATTCTTGATCTTATAAGTAATCACCTGACCTATATATAAAGATTGTTGATTGCCTACCAATTGTGGGATAAGATAGGCTCCTAACGAAGGGATAAACACAAGTAGGGTGCCGGCAAATATTCCTCCTACTGCCAATGGTAGGGTAATGCGGAAAAATGCTTTTACTTCATTTGCTCCCAAATCCATGGCTGCATTTAGAAGGGTGAAATCCAATTTCTCCAACACACTGTATAGTGGAAGAATCATATATGGCAAATACACATATACCATTACCATGATAACAGCCAGATCGGTTCTTAAGATTTCCAGGGGTTGAGTAATAAGGCCTAAATTTATCAGAGTATCGTTCATAACGCCACTGTATGCCAAAAAGATGCGCCAAGAGAAGATGCGGATAATGAGATTGGTCCAAAAAGGGATAATAATAAAGACCAGCAGCATATTTTTGGTTTTTTCTTTGGCTCGGGCTATGTAATAGGCAACTGGAAAACCCAGAATAATGCATAGCATGGTTGTGTAAAAAGCAAGCTTGAAAGAAAGTAGAAAAGGACGTAAGTAGTCACCCCTAAAGATTTGTCGATAGGCATCCAGCGATACTTCAAATTTCACATCATAAATATCCGGGCTAAGAAAACTGTAAATAATAACGATTAGATAGGGGATAAGAAAGAAGCAAGTAAGCCAGATTAACGTAGGTAAACTAAGCAACCAGCTACTGAGGTTTCTACGCTTATCTTGTACACTCTGCAAATTTGTTTGCATCAGCTTTTTCCCCGCTTTACATAGCGTTGTAAATTGCCGCCCTCATTAATATCTACCTCAGGCACTTCGCCTTGTAGAGTATCTATCAACCAAGTATCGGTATCGTGCCAAAATAGCCACACGTTTTCTTCCCAATCCAAAGCCTTGTCGTCAAAATATACACGTTTATGTTGAGAAAACACTCTAAACTTCAGCTTGCCAACCCGCACAATGTACTGAGTATGCGTGCCCAAATACAAAATATCTTCAATTTGCCCCTTTAGTATGTTAATGTCGTCCTGGTGGCGCGGTTTATTGCGGGCAATGGCGATCTTTTCGGGTCTTAAGGATAGGGTAATCTTTGTGCCTTTTTCTGGAGCTTGTTTAAAACTGCTGTCTATCTGAAAAGTCTTTCCTGTGCCATCATTGCACTCTAATTCTATGTAGTCCTCATAAACTTCCAAGACTTCCCCGCTGATGAGATTGGTCTCGCCAATAAAGTATGCGGCAAAGATGTTAACGGGACGCTCGTAGATATCATCCGGAGGTCCGCTCTGCACAATTCTGCCTTCATTCATCACGGCTAAGCGGTCAGAAATACTCATGGCTTCACTTTGATCGTGAGTTACGTATATAAACGTTATCCCTACAGCGTCGTGGATGTTCATGAGCTCAATAAGCATGTGTTGTCTAAGTTTTAGATCCAGTGCGGCTAAAGGTTCGTCTAAGAGCAACACTCGCGGCTTATTGATTAGTGCTCTGGCTATTGCGATGCGCTGTTTTTGTCCGCCGGAGATCTGATTGGGATATTTAGAGGCTTGATCTTGCATCTTTACTAAGTTGAGCATTTCGTATACTCGCTCTTTTATCTCGCTCTTAGGTGTGCGTTTGATGCGCAAGCCAAAGGCAACGTTGTCGAATAAGGTCATATGTGGAAATAAGGAATAGTTCTGAAAGATTGTGTTTACTTCGCGCTTGTAAGGGGGGAGAGAAGAGATATCATGGTTGCCTAAACGAATACTTCCGGTAGTGGGCATCTCAAAACCTGCGATCATGCGTAATAATGTAGTTTTACCGCAGCCGCTGGGTCCTAAAAAACTGAATAACTCACCACTTTTAATTGTGAGATTTACACTATCCACAGCCCTAAAGCTACCAAAATCCTTACTCAAATCTTCCAGTACTATGTTTTCCAAATTATTCCTCTTTATAGTAGTTAATCTCTCTGGCACCATTTACCGTTACACTATCGCAAAGCTCATGTACCTTGAATCAAACGTTCATTATCAAGTCTTTTCAAAATTCTAGAAAAAGCGTGATTCGTCAAGTTAATAATTTGTAAGAGTGTGAATAATCGGGTATGGATCGGAGCCCCAAACTGCAAGGGTGCTGGGTGGGCATAGTTGCGATCAAAAAACCACTAAACCGGTATTTCATACATACAAATCTGCTATATATAGATGCGCAACGGTCTCATGTATTTACTCAACAACAGCTAAATCTCCCCATGCGTATTGCAAACTTCGCCCCCTTCTCGCCCTTCGCTATAACGGAGGATTAAGCATGGTTCAAGCTGGGATCATCCCGTAGATAAGGGATCATGTCCTTCTAAAGTATGCCTAATTGTGAGATAAAGATTCATGTGAAGACGGTGAGTAAGACATTTGAATAATTGGGGCATGGAGTCCCGTACTACAAAAGTGTCGTGTGGGCAAAGGTGCGATAAATAAAACCACTAAACCGATACTTAGTGCATACAAATCTGCTATATATAGATG
>JAJBBD010000222.1 GCA_020532355.1 Candidatus Cloacimonadota bacterium
AGTTGTAGCTCCAAAGTCTTTTGCAGTAAGAAGAGTGAACACACCTTCTTTACTTTGGACTTCACTGTAATTAAAAGCATCTATAGCAAATCTTACATTAAGTCTATAATCATCACTGCTAAGAATTTCCGCAGTGGAAACTCCTCGCTGTAACCGGATAGTACCGGTATTAGCCATCAGTAATGCTGACAGCGCCAGAAACAAGTACATGATCAGGTATTTTTTCATGTTTTCTCCTAATTTCAAATATTAATATATACTAATTAATTCTCTTATGAACCAAACAGATCACTTACAATATATATTAAGCAAGAATGGTACCAAGTCGAATAAAATCACAGAAATGGCCAATATTCCTTTACATTAAGTTACAAATTGAATCAATATGATGGAAAGAAAATAACGCAGAAAATGACAATAGAAGCCTTAGCTAAGTGGCATTAGAACTATATTGTTTAATCCTCTTCGCTATAGCTTTTTGTTAAATTGCGAATTCCGGCTGGATTCAATTTTACAGTATCGTATCTTGAGGGCATGGCAGAAAAGTATTTGCTGTAAACAATCTTTAAATGAAACTCATCATTTTCCAGGGGACTATAATCTGGCATTTCGTACAATAGATCTAATTCGTCATTGGCACCGATCTCAGCATATTCATAGTCTATTGTGCTAACCAAATTGTTTTCTGAATCAAACAAGCCCAAGATAAAGAATCCTTGAATTTCTACATTGAGGTTATTTTGCAGGGTTACAAAAACATCAGCAGGCAAGGGGAGCTTGTAAATATCATAGAGAAAGCTTTCTTCTTCGGCTACCGGAACTACGTTTATTTCGCTTTCCAGATTGAAAGCCTCTTCATCCAACCAGTTTCCGCTATAGCTTCTAGCCGAACGAAAGCCGCCCCAATAGGCTAAAGTACGTTCTTCGTAGCTCGACATGCCGGGGTCGTTTACATGATAAGAAGAAGCTTTATCTATTGGCCCGTCTTGTTTAACAACCAATACCCAATGAGATCGCCTGCCAGCTACCTTTACAATTACCTTGTTTCCTTTTTCCAATTCACCATTAAGAAAATCCCAATCGTTGTACCGCGTACTTTGGCCTTCCAATTCTAAGCCTAAGCCATCACCATCAATGAGGCCAGGGATTTGCCAACGCATGTTGTTTCCGTAGTAGCCACCATTCTTTCTAAGCCAGTCATTTAGTTTATCGGGAGTCATGTAGGGATTTGATGCTTCAGCATTAAGCATCATGGAAAGGCAAGAAACCACACATCCGCTTCGCGCAATTGATGTACCTCTGCCAAGACGATTTGATCCCCAACGAGAATCCGTTTGAGAAAACCAACTAAAGCCGGTGGCATAGATTAGGTTTATCATTAGTAAAAGGATGCATATAGCTGTGTATTTTTTCATAAGTAGTATCTCTGCTTAAAAAACAATGTTACAGTAACATACCATAACTAAGTCATGATGAGAAAAGACAAATATCTGTCAATAAAGAATATTTCGCTTGTCAGAAAAAACAATTATATTAAATTGCCACCAATACAACCTGCGATGAGAGATACGTTCTGGCATCAAGGGTGGAAAATCTCCTCCTTATGCCATCAACGTATACATTCTTCGCAATTTAAGGGAATAGAAATCATGCTTAAAAGACACGTAGTTACAATCATTGTGGATGATATTAACGAAGCATTTCAGCCCGTAAGTGATTTGCTTCATGCCAATGCTCAACACATCCTATTAAGAGTGGGATATCCCATGCGGGATTGGGGTGCATCAGTGATATTTCTGATAATGGAACTCACCACAGAGCGGATGGGGGCATTTTCTGGAAAACTGGGCATGATTAATGGGGTGCGGGTTAAAACCCAAACATTGAAAATTGAACGAGGAGATAAAAATGAAGATTAACACGGAAGGACTTAAATCCTTTATTCCAGATGCAAAGATTGAAGCCTATTTGGAAAGCGAGAAAAATGCGCCAGAGAGCAGGATTAGGGATATTATTCAAAAGTCTTTGGATAAGAATAGGCTAGACCCACAAGAAACAGCAGCCTTGATAAGTGTTAAAAATCCAGAATTACGACAGATGATTATGGAGGGTGCTCATGAACTAAAGGAAAGAATATATGGTAATCGAATAGTTTTGTTTGCTCCGTTATACGTGGGGAATGAGTGTATTAACGATTGTGTATATTGCGGTTTTAGAATCTCAAACAAAGAGTGTCAACGCAGTACCTTAAGTCATGAACAATTGGTTGATGAAACTAAAGCATTAGTTGAAACGGGACATAAACGCCTAATAATGGTATATGGAGAACATCCCAAATACGATGCTCGCTTCATTGCCGATACCGTACAAACCGTGTACAACACAAAATACAAAAAGGGTGAGATTCGTAGAGTAAATATTAATGCTGCACCTATGGATGTTGAGGGTTACCGAATCGTTAAATCAGTTGGTATTGGCACTTATCAGATCTTTCAGGAAACATATCATCAAAAAACCTACGAAAAGCTTCATCCTCTAGGACCCAAAAGTAACTATTTGTGGCGATTAGATGGACTTGACAGAGCAATGAAAGCTGGGATTGACGATTTGGGTATAGGTGCTTTGATGGGATTGTATGATTGGCGTTTTGAAGTGATGGCTTTACTATATCACACCATACATTTAGAAGATACTTTCGGGGTTGGTCCGCACACGATTTCCTTCCCACGTATTGAACCAGCTATAGGTACAGATTTCACTCAGCATCCACCCTTTAGAGTTACAGATGAAGATTTTAAACTTCTGGTTGCTATTATTAGATTAAGTGTGCCATACACAGGTATGATTCTTACTGCTAGAGAGCCCATTGAAATACGTAATGAAGTGTTAAGATTTGGAGTATCTCAAATTGATGCCGGAAGCTCAATTGGCGTGGGAGACTATTCCCATAAAAACGATGAATCTCGCAAAAAATCGCAATTTGTTTTGGGGGATACTCGTTCTTTGGACGATGTGATATACGAATTAGCCCAAGGTGGTTATATACCTTCGTTTTGTACATCTTGTTATCGAGCAGGAAGAACCGGCGAGCACTTTATGGAATTTGCCATTCCTGGATTCGTAAAAAGATTTTGCACTCCCAATGCGCTATTGACTTTTGCTGAGTATCTTCACGATTTTTCCTCGCAAAGAACTCACAAGGCAGGATTGGAGCTAATCGATAACGAAATCTCTAAAATTCAAGACCCTAAGATGAAAGAATCTGTAATCTCCAAACTTGAAGAAATGAAAGCCGGAGCAAGGGATTTATTTTACTAAAAAAAGATAGATTTGCCCAAGCATAGGATAAACTTATCTTGTTTATAAAACTATAAGGAGTTTATAATGATTATAGAAGTAACAGATCTTAACTTCTCAGAAGTTGTAAAGCAAGGCAAGGTAATTCTAGATTTTTGGGCATCATGGTGTGGTCCCTGCAATATGTTAAATCCCATTATAAAGGAGCTTGCCGAAGAACACAAAGAACTTACTGTGGGAAAGGTAAATGTTGATGATTATCCGGATTTAGCTGGGAAGCATGGTGTTATGAGTATTCCTACTATACTTTTCTTTCAAGATGGAATTCTGAAAGACAGCTCGATTGGAGTTGTCTCCAAGAATGTGATTTTGAACAAACTTGAATCCTTAGGGTGATTATATATATTGAGAACAAACCACAAACGCTTGCTAAACGCTGTTGAATACTACCCATTTAGGGCATTGCTCGCCCTGTTGCGCTTATTTCCCTATAGGTGCAGCAGGGCTTTAGTTATTGGACTGTTTGTGGGTATTGGATATGGTATTGGAATACGTAGAAATGTTGCCGAAATTCAATTGAGCCATGTATACCCCCATTGGCATAAAAAAAAGCTGAAGAAAGTTCTAAGAAACGTCTATCGTCAAATGGCACTTAATATTTGTGAAGAGTATCTTATGAGTGACGATATGCTAAATGCAAAATCTCAAGTAAAAGGATTTGAATATCTTCAGGAAGCTATGTCTTTAAACAAAGGGGTTATTATGGCTACCGCACACTTTGGCAATTGGGAGGCGGCACGGATTTTACCGATGCGTGGAATACCCTTAAGCGTGATAGCAAAAGGACAGCGAAACAAGCTCTTCGATAATTATACAAATTCCATTCGAGAACGGCAAGGACTTCACGTTATTGATATGAGCAAAGGTCTAAGAGATATTATGCAAGATCTTTCTGAAAATAGAGTTGTTGCCATTCTAGCAGATCAAAACGCCGGTAAACGGGGCATAGTAATGGATTTCTTGGGCTTTCCAGCATCGAATTGGAAAGGAGTTGCCAAAATTAGCTTGCGTTATCATATCCCCATTGTTCCAGGATTTGTAGTGCGATCCCAAGATGATAAAATCAGCTTTGAGTTTTCGAAGATGATATATCATCCCAATATGGATGATTCCGAAAAGAATTACACCATAGTTATAAATGAAATCATCCAGATTACCGAGAAATACATACACGAGTATCCTGATCATTGGTTTTGGGTGCATAAACGCTGGAAACACGCATACGATATGTTTAAGGATATTAAAAAAGTATAGGATTATCCATATATAGTTAATGTAGATAACTGGGAAATACAATTACGGCATACAATTAATCGGGGCATTGGATGAGCTCGCCTCTAAGATCAAACAAGACAGATTATATGTGGATTAACGTAGGTTTAAGCAGACATAATCCATAATACTTAGCATGATAATTAGTTAAACCTACTCTATCCATAGCTCGATCTGGAGGGGAGAAATCTATTAATCAAGTAACAATTTATCATTAACAAGACCGTTGAATAAGCGAGGCACATACTACAAGGGTGGTGGGCAGGTATAGGTGCAATCAGAAAAAAACCGATATCTCGTGCATAAATTTCTGTTATACTATGGACGGGCAACGGTCTCTTAACGGTCTTTTTCTTCACATCACAAGTAACATGAAAGAGTCATCATTTTCGGCTAGTATCTTACTTAAAGATTAAGATTGACAGTAAGGACAATATTGGGAAATTGGCAGAAGATTAGCTTAATGGAGTATCAGATGTACATAGATCATCGCTATGAAGTTTTGGAAAGCCTGGGCTCGGGAAGTTGGGCAAATGTTTATAAGGTACGGGATATTCGTACAAACAAGTTATATAGTCTCAAATTATTCCAATACCTTTCTTCCGAAGAGCTATATCGGTATTTTAGCGCAGAAGACATGCACCATATTACCAAAATTGAGCATCCTAATCTAGCGCATGTTGTGGATTTTGGTCATGTAGGTGATCATGTGTATTTTATTACAGACTATTTTGAGGGCAAAACATTAGCAAATTTTCGCTTTACCAAATCCAGGATAAATCTGATATATGATATTGTGGTGCAAATCTGTTACGCATTGTATGCGTTACATAATCAGAACATACTGCACAAGGACCTTAAGCTTGAAAACGTTCTATATAGCATAAATGGCGCTCAGATAACCGTGAATCTGATTGATTATGGATTCTCAAAAGTGGATCCTTCAAAAGATAATCAACACGTATCGGGCACTCTACCATATTTGGCGCCTGAATTGTTTACCGGAGGACAGCCAACTGCACATAGCGATTTTTATTCTCTGGGAGTTTTGCTATATCGTTTATGTACTGGTTCTTTTCCTTTTAGTATAGATCAGATTAATGCGTTGATAACAGGCGGACATCAGTATTTTATTCCAAACTTTCCCTCTTCTCTAAACAAAAATATACCTCCCGAACTTGAACGGTTTATTCTGAGGTTGCTAGAACGTAACCCCGAAAACAGATTCCAAAGCGGACAAGAGATAATTGGCTATATAAACCGCATTCATCATGATGAATACCCATTCTCGGCATCGTGGTCAATAGTTAATACCATGCGCTTCAATAGCTATATTGTGAGAGAAAAGTTTTCTCACCAGATATTGGATTTTGTGCCCTCTGTGAACCAGGCTAATGGCAAAATAGTCTCCGTAATAGGGGGAGATGGGCTTGGCAAAGATAGTATTCTTTCGTTATTCCGTTACCATTTGTTGGGTGGCGAATATTTCTTGTTTGATTATACCTGTACTCGGACAGATCATGAGGCGTTTTTTGCCCTAATTAAAGAATATGTTCATTCCTTGGGGGAAGACGAGGTTGAGGGGCACGAATTTTTAGCTCAGATTTCTGCAAAATTCAAGCAATATCTTTTTGCGGGAGAACAAGAAGCAAAAAGCGTTAGCCAGAGTTCTGAGGATCTTAAGCTGGATTTTGAAAGTGTTAAGAATCTATTGATTCACCTCTCGGAGCATAAACCGATTATCTTTATCATTCGTAATTTCCAATATGTAAATAGGCATACGATAGATTTTATAAACTTTATGTCTACAGTCTTGATACAGAAAAGAATGATGATTGTTCTGTCGTGCAACGATTTCAATAAAGTGAGTCAATTAAATCATACGGTTATGCTTAATATCCCGTTTTTAGATGTTGAAGAAAGCAAATCCTACATAAATAAGCTATTACCCGTTAAAGCTCCAGAAAGGCTATCTTTAGAGCTTTATAGAAGATCATCTGGGAATCCCCATTTTATACGTGAGATATTGATAGATCTTGTTCAACGGAAGAGCATTATTTTCGA
>JAJBBD010000223.1 GCA_020532355.1 Candidatus Cloacimonadota bacterium
GCAAGAGGACATAGTGATAATCGTGGACGAGATTGATTACGCCTTCAAACAGCAGCAACTGCTCGGAACGATCAGGGATATCGTGGATAATACTGCGGCAATTGTGATACTGGTGGGAATGCAAAATGCTCGTGATCGCCTGGCGCAGATCAATGAATACTACTTCGACCGCTGCAACTCATTCTACGAGTTCGAATCAGCCAGTCTGAAAGACATCACTGCCATCGCCAGGGAAGTGCTAGAAGTGGAAGCGAGTCCGGAGCAAATCAATACGATCTATTTCAACAGTGGCGGGAATCTGCGCAAAGCCATGAAAATGCTGCACCTGCTGGAAACGAGCATCAAAGCCGAACAAGGTCACTCAGAAACCACAGAGCAAAGGAAAACACTATGCTTAACTCCGAAGCTGTCTCCAATCTGATCTCTAAGTATAATCAGCCCTTCACTCCCAAAATGCTGGCAGGCATGCTAGATGGCGATATCAAGGAAGTCGAGCACCTGCTTGGTGATCTGGCGAAAGCGGATAAGGTGCGATGTATCTCTCCCAGCAATTCACTCTATGTGCGAGCCAACCGATATACTCAAGGCATGGCTCCCGATCCTCGCTGTAAATGGAATTACGACATTAAGACAGCCATACAGCTGCTGGACATCATCGAAAAGAAAAGCTATCGCTCAGTCAGAGAACTAACCAAAGACTTTGGCAGAAGCAGGCAGTTCGTGTTTGTCTATCTGGAAGCCCTGGCGTCGATCAGCATCATAGGTATGAATCCGCATGGCTACTACATCAAGACTAGGCTGGGTATTGAGCAACTTGGACGCTATATACTGCCTGGGATACTGGGTGTTCTGAAGAGGTATTCAGGGATGAGGCATTCGTATGCGATGAGGATGAAATGTTAGTACTGATTGAATCATATAGACCAAAGTCAAGTTTTGCAGTTTTTATAAAACTCTTTCATAGAACGCATAATGTCAATATTCTGACGGTTTCTGACAAATCCGACTTGCTCGAGGATCTTTGCTGCTCCAGGGCTGGATATGTCTAGTGCTTGTATCGACGAGTAAACACCATTCGTGAACACATGATTAATGCAGTTTTGTATAACTGCTCTTGCTAGGCCCCTTTTTCGATAACTTTGCTCAGTTGATAAATAATTAATTGTAAGCATATCTGGATTCATACTCGGATAAGCTCTTATTGTCGTTATTGGCTCATCTGAATCTAATGCTACTGACCAAACTGCTTTACCTATCAAAGTGTTTTCCCATAAAACAAATTCTTCTTTCCAATATGGATATGCCAACGATTCAAGGGCATGCATTTTTGCTCGGTATTGAAGGGGGATAGATTCCATTATAAGAAACTCAATATTTCTATTCATTTCTTTTGTTTCTTCTACAGATGCAAGAACCGCATCTTGATTAAACATATCCTTATAGTAATATACATTTTCGTGGTTTTGAAATGGCATGATTCACCTCCTTTAATATATCTGAATCTATGATTAGGGAATAGTCCCCTCTACATTCTCGTATTCAGATCTCGCCATAATTCCAGGACGCTTTCAGTACGATACATCACATGTCTCCTAAGAGTTTTTTCGATTGCGAAACTCAATGGTTGTGGTAATTCTAAAGCCATTTGGCGAGGTTTTCCTGCTAGAATATCTTCTGGAGTAAAACTAAGTTTGGTCGACAACGCTAGTTGCAAAAAGACTAATCCTAAATGATACAAATCAATTCTATGATCGATAGGTCCAAACTCGTCAGGATTCATGATTTCAGGCGGTAGCATCCATTGGGCTCGAACATTGCCTACTGATACATCTGTTATGAACTTACCAACCCCCAAATCTCCTAGCTTGAATTGAATTACATCAGGATTTGCGTCATTCATTTCGTCCTTAACAAACTTAGTAAAGATGTTGCCAACATGAATGTCTTGGTGCACAAATTGGTTAACGTGTAGATAGTGTACAGCCTGCAATATACATCTTGCGATAGGTCTTAACCACAACATCCCTTCCAGTCCATCAAGTGAAAACAGTCCATCTAAGGAGCCATAACAACGTTCTGTGACAATATAAAAAGTATTCCTGTACTCAAAGGCATCATAAACATAAGTAACATTGGGATGGCGTAACAAAACTAGTTTCTGAAATTCTTCTACGGCATTATCTTTAACATATTCGTAAGAGCCAAGGGGTTTTAGAACTTTTACCGCTAAATCATTATCCCACACGTCAGTGCAAGCATATACATGACTGAAGTTTCCTTCCCCGATCTTTGATCCAATTTCATATGTATTATTTGTTAAAAGCGATGTAATAACCTCTCCCTCAGAGGGGAAAACACACTGTTTTGCTTGTTGGCTAGGCACTATTTCTTGCATGATCCGTCCTTAGTTCGATAATTTTTATGTTCAAAACCCTTGAAGAACATAACGTTTTTTGTCAATTCCTTTATTAAAGAGAAGGGAATTAGCGGGATGTTAGCCAACATATACCCCCTAAATGCGGACAATACCTGAAAATATCGGTTGACGAATTGGTAAGGTTTCGAAACATATAATCTGGCGATGGTTTTATGCAAAAAAGGTACCTATAGCCTTATCCAAGCTACTGCTATTATGGATGTAAGGAGAGATTATGAATTGGAAGAA
>JAJBBD010000224.1 GCA_020532355.1 Candidatus Cloacimonadota bacterium
ATCACCATCCCATTTATCGACTTCGTTAAATCGGATAGTGATTGTCTTAGAATCAGGTTTTGAGTAGTAAAGATCAATTGAACTAGTCCATTTTATATAGAATTCGTCTCTAAGAGAAGAATATCTGACAATCAGAACAGGGACATCAAGTGAATAGAAATATCTTATCGTTTTAATATCCATTTTAACTGAATGGATGACCCTACTTTGTTTTGAATCGGTTGCTTTGAGTTGAACATAGAAGATGAGGCCATTTGCTTTATCGTTTTCATCAAACAACTCAACTTCGCCATCAATCCCGTAATCATGAGTTTTATCTCTGTATGCCCATCTTTCTGGTAGTAGTAATCTTAGTTTATTCTTTGATTCATCTTCAAGTCTATGTGATCTAGGTCTCTTAGGCATATTACTCCTTTGTCATTTCATACATTGTATTATTTACTTGCAGTTTTTCAAGTCATCTCTCATAGCCTTTAGCAAGCCTTCAAATGCCAAATGCCTAACACCTGAACCAGGAGCAGTATCAACAATTTTCTGTGCAAAATCTGCTGACTCCTTTGACCCAAATAGCTGAATTCGGGTTTGCCAAAGTGCGTATTCTTTCGCATTCTTTTCTGATGGCTCAACAGCTGCATTATGAAGCGATCTGAGAAGCCCCAGATAAGCACCCCTCTTTTCTTTATAAACCCTTTCGTTGAGAATCTCCCTCTTTCTCGATATAGTCGTTATTATCGTAGTAATGACAGATCCGATTCCAATACCGCCTATCAAATACACTACTATGGTTGTTATGTCCATATTCTACACCTCTTCATTTCAATAACGTTACACATCCAACCCCGCCCCATTGTCTTTTAGCCACTGCACCTGTTTCTGATATTCCGGGACAATCTTATCCACTTCATTCCAGAAGTCCTTACTGTGCCTCTTATGTTTGAAATGCGCTAGCTCATGCACTATCAGATAGTTGATCACACTCACCGGCGCCATCATGATCTTCCAATTGAAATTGACCTTAGGTCTCTTAACCGAACACGAAGCCCATCTATTCTTCAGATCGATGATAGATATTACTTCCACCTTCAGCCCCATCATCTGAGCAAAGCGCTGTACTCTGGGCTCGATAAAAATCCTTCCACGAAGGCGATAGAACTCTTTGAACATATCTCTCAGCTTATCCTCAGAGCCTTCCGGAGCGTAAAAATGCCTGCCTCTGAACTGTATGCCATCGACCTCATCGCTATATTGCAGATAATAATTCCTGCCCAGATAGAGGAAGGATTGCCCATTCACCAGTTCCCGTTTGACCGCTTTCTCATTCAGGAGCGCACGTTTTGCCTGATACTTATGTATCTTATACTCGTTCTTGCTCAGCAGGTTCTGCACTTCACTATCGCTTGTCCCGAGCGGTACAATCACTGTAATAGAGCTATCCCTCTCGATGTATATCGATGCCGTCTTGCGCTTGCTATGTCTTACTACAATCTTGTAATCGAGGCTCATGAACCCTTCACCTCTGCTTCCCGTTTGTGAGCCAGATTGATAAGCTCTGCCGTCAGCTTAGCTGCCACTTCCTGCAATGGCTCTATTCCGCAATATTCAAGCTCGTCCTGTAAATCGCCTTCCAAGCGTCTGCGTTCATTGGGCTTCTGCCAGAAGTTGGGTATCGAGAGTGATTCTTTGATCCTGCTATAGATGAATTCTGATAGCTTGGCGGCGTCAATTGCTTCCTTGCTGTCCATTGCTATCCCTGCTTCCATCAGCATCAAGTCCAGAAATGGCATCACCGGACTATCGACAATGCCCGCTTCATCAGCTCTGCCTTTGCCAATATCCTCTCTCAGCTTGGTGAGTTCCTCGATGATCCTATCCCAGTGTTCCTTATACGAATCCAGAATCTTCTGCAGCCGCTCATGGAACCCCGTATAGAGAGCAGGGTCTTTCTCCATGTTAACTTTAATGTGCCAGCGGATGGCATGCTCCATCTCAGACGCTTTGGCTTTTCCGGTTTTGTTATGATCACGCATCTGCTTGGGGAATTCATCAGAAAGCAGCTTGGCAGGCGCAATCTTGTGATTGATCCCTTCTGATATCAGATATTTATCGATTAATCTTCGCACCTTAGCCCCTGCCCACTTCAAATCCATCGTCGGATCGTGATAGCGGTTCCGCATGCGCATCATCAGATAACCAAATCTCTTGGCGGGCACATAGTAATCTCTCGCCATTGCTGCATTGAACAGCAGTTCCAGGCTATCAAAGAAGGCTTTCAGATAAGTATCGAACTGCGCTCGGAACCTCACATCCGCACCCAATTGTAGGCAATCCTCCACCAGTACCCATTCCTCCTCATTATCTCCGATTCTCTGATGCAAAAACGCCTCAATGCGGATTATGCCTTTATCTACAAATAACTGAATCAGCCTTCTGAAGCGGGATTCCAAGACCGGAATCTCTTTGTCCAATCCCCGGAAGTAAGCGCTCAGATCATTCAATTCCTGTACATCGGTATCGGTAAAGATAGCCAGTGCTTCTTTCAGATGCGATGCCACTCCAAAGTAATCCACCAGGATGCCATGCTCTTTTACGTAGCCGCTTTTCATCACCTTAGTACGGTTTACTCTGGCAATGGCTTGCATCAGCCGATGCTCTCTCAGGTTCTTGTCCAGGTACATCACTTGCTCGATTGGAGCATCAAAGCCCATTAAAAGCCTATCGCAAACGCAGAGGATTGCCACGCCGCTTTCCGGCTTACTCTCGTCAAAATCCTTCTTGAAGCTCTCCACCGCATCCATATCCTGAGCCTGTCTGCGAGCCATCGATACATAGCCCGGCTCATTGTTGTCCATCATCGAGACCACTGTGCAGATCTTGATGAATTTCATCTGTTTCAGCAGTTCATCATCCCGCTCAGCATCAGCTTTTGCTTCCTCACGCGATATTAGCCGTTTTAGCGCATTTTCCAGCTCATACTTATACCGACATGCCGCCACGATAGAACTCGCCACCACCTGCCCTTTTAAGCCGTTTGGGAGGATTTCCCGAGTATAGTGTTCGATGATATCTTCCGAGATAGCCCGGATTCTCTCTTTGGATTCCAGATAAGCCATCTCTGTGCCATAGCGTTTTTGTATCTCCAACCGCTCTTCTTCACTGCGTTCTTTGAACATATCTTCAAACTCACGCTTAAACATCTCAGCATCAGTCAGCTTGTCCTGGCTGGTCCTGCCTATATAGAGAATGTCCACTGTGGCTCTGTCTGCCACCGAGTCATTCATCTTATACACATCGATGAAGCTGCCAAAACGTTCATGGGTCTTCTGCCGATGTCTTTCGGTGAGCAGCGGAGTTCCGGTGAAAGCGATCTTGACCGCATTCGGAAATGCCAGGAAGAGGTTATCGCCCATATCGCCACCCTGATCTTGATGTGCCTCGTCTATAAGCAGTAGTATCCGCTCACTGGTATTCAGCTCAGGGAATTCTTCATACTTAGGCACAATCCCCGCTGCCAATAGCGATTCCGCTGATACAGATCCACTGATCAGGAACTTGTGTAGCATCACCATATTCAGATTGGAACTGGTGTTCTTCAGCTTATCCAGATCCCTTTTGTGCTCAATCAGCGTGAGGCTTTCTCCTGTATAAGTCACGGTGTGCGAAAGCTGATCTTCCAAGTCCAGCCGATCATTGACCATGATCACTTTGTAATCCTTCAGATCATCCGTATCCCGCAGTTTCTTGATCAGGAACACCATAGTCAGGGACTTCCCTGAGCCTTGAGTATGCCAGATAACTCCACTACGTTCAAAGGGTGTCTTCCCGGTTCTGAGACGCTCGAGGATTTTACCCACAGCTCTGTATTGCTGATACCTGCAGACGATCTTTACCTTTTCGCCTCTCTTGATCTCCATGTATAATGTGAAGTTCTTCAAGATGTCCAGCAGGATGGCTTTATTCAGCATCCCATGAATCATCACTTCCTGACGCTGCTCATCCGGTGATACGGAGATAGTTTTGTACTCCTCCGGGAAGATGTCCTTCCAGTTCAGATAGTGGTCAAATTCGCCTGTGATGGTGCCAAACCGGGCTTCATTGCCATGAGTGACAATGTTAAAGAGATTGCAATGGAAAAGCCGCTCTTCGCCTTCCTTGATGCCATAATCATCCACTCGCAGATTCGCATAGCGGTTGATCTGAATAAATGCTTCGCTCAAGGGCTGAGCCACGTCCATGTCTTTGCATTCCACTACCACGATCGGCAAGCCATTGATAAACAGCACAATGTCCGGAATGATAGCCTGTCTGCTGGCTCCTGGGGTCTCGATCTTGAACTGGTTAATGGCGATAAAGCTATTGCGCTCAGGATTGGTAAAATCAATCAACCTCACCGTGGGGTTTTGCTCTCCGGTCAGCTCATTCTGATCCACCGTCGTATTGCGGGTCAGAAGCTCATACACTGCCTGATTTGCCTTAAGCAAGTCCATGCCGGGATGCATGGTCAGCTCGCTTAGCACCGCCTCAAGCTGTTTATCCGTCAGCCAGCTTCTGCCGTCTTCAGTCAGGTTGATTCGTTTCAG
>JAJBBD010000225.1 GCA_020532355.1 Candidatus Cloacimonadota bacterium
CCGCATACAATCCCGATTTGATTCTTTCTGGACCATGCAGCAACTTCTGGTAACCAATCATGAGGCACCGCAAACTCCGGCAACACAAACAAATCACACTTCTGGAATCTTACTTCATTGAGCAATCGATGTAATTCTGTTAACCTGCGATCAGATAGGTTTGGATGCTTGTCCTCTTGATAACTGGCCCTGATGTTAGTTTCGTAAATTCTGATGTTTGCCAATGCTATGTTAATGTTCTGTTTTGCCATGGCTCTGTCCCTTACAGTCTATTATTTCATGATCCCGTCTCAAAAGATTCCCAGGTTGCTGCTTGTGAGAACTCATAGTGACATCATTCCCAATGATACAAATGCAGTTGCCGGACTTACATTCAGTGATAAGTTCCTTTCCAAATGAGTCGTTAAAGTCATCCTTGGATAACTCAAATGGCTTGATTTTACTCTCTTTGCTTAGGCAATTTCTATAATGCGCAAGCAGGTATTCGTGCATATGTATGAACCTCGGTGAGAATTTGATCTTGTCTTTGTCTAAGCGGCAATTAAATATGCTATCCTTGTTTAAACTACAGAATAGCATTCCCTTGTAATCGGAATACTCTAATAGAGGGTATGAGATGTGTTCGGATCTCATCAAGCATACTTGCCTGATCTGACATGCTAAACCATAGGGTAGTCCAGATTCTTCCCCGGCCTCATCTACCTTTGTTAAGGCCAGAGCCATGGCTGATGAGATTCTTAAATACTCGATAAGATGCTTTTTTATCTCGCTCTTAGCAGTATCGGAGCATTTAAAATGGCCTCCTTCATCGACACTAATTTTCTGTATCACTGCTATGACTGATTCATTCAGTTTTAGTAATGAGTCCAGGCGGCCGGTTAAAACCATTAGCGTAGATAGCTTCTCCCACAGCATTTGGTTACTCAGCAGATTGATCCCCTGAAACAGAGCCTCAATGCTCTTTATCATATGTCGGGTTTTTGGGGTAGAGATTGTGGAAGACTTCGCAAGCATCATGATCTTTGATAGCTCTTTCAAGACCAAATTTGTGTTGTTTGGTTTTGAGAAGAGATCTCTGAACTTCGTAGGTTTGATGATGTCTGATGCACCAAAAAATGCCCTGTCAAGCTTCTCGGGTATTATATCCGTAGGCATTATCCTAAGATCTGACACATTTCTCAATAACTCCCTCTTCATGTTATCCAGCACTGACTTACTTTGCTTCTTTTTGACCAAGAAGACACAGAATTTCTTTTGTTGTACCGTAATTTCCCTTTCATCTACTATAGAATATGTGCATTCTGAAATGCCATTAGATTCGCTATCTTGTTTGTGTAGAATACCAGTTTTCAGGAAATACCAATATATCAAAGTCTCAGCCTTGATCTCTGCAGCTTTGCTCACTTTCCTCAGAAATGCATCGGTGGTTCTCAGGACTATCAGAACGTCGTCTACATATCTCCCATAATATACAGGCTGGAGAGTTTCCAATATCACATCGTCAAGCTTACTCAAGTGGAAATTACATAAGACCTTGGATGAGCATAATCCTATCGGCAAAGCTGGGTTTTTATCATCAGCACGCGCATACTCACTTGATAATTCTTCGACTTTTTTCCAGTATGCCACATAAATATCCAGGATATAGATTGTCAGGCTCGTCATAAGAATCTTCATGTCATCATCGTAAGATGATTTGGCGATACAGCTTTTAACCTTACTCCATTCTGGTCTGATGTTGTAGTAGCATTTCTTGATATCAAGAGAAACCACCGTCACACTATCCCGCATGATTACAGAATCCATGGCGGAAAAAGCACCATCCCGCCATTGGCTATATTGGGTAACAAAGAACTTGAACAATCTTGTAGCTGAGCCACTCGATGTTAATTCTTTGATGGATTCATCAATCCTATTGCCAAAGCAAGAATCGCTCAATCGTTCATCGAGTAGTGGCCCCACAAGCATGGTCCATAAGGTATCTATCAAATGAAGCTCAATAGGACAGTCTATGAGCCAGTTTACTTCTTCAATATTATAGCTATCAAAGATGCTCTCATTGCTAATAAAACAGGATTCATCATCTGTATGGGTGGGGCTCGTAATCTTCTTGGGGATGATCTTATAATCGATATCGCCAAGTAGCTCATCAATTTTGTTGGGGTCGCCACTAAGCAGCCAATCCAGCGACCGCAATTTTTCTTCTAGATTCGATATTCCCACTTCACTTTCGTATTCTACCAGTCTTTTCTTCAGGTATAGGTTGTACGTTTCGTGGTATGCTTCTGACTTCAGCAGTTTGTAGGCTCTGACGATCAGGTCTTTATAGAGTTCCATGTGTTCCTCGATTACTTGTTGATTGCTCGTCAGCCGGCTTGCTTTGATCCAGATATTGCACGGGCTTGTCGGTTTGAGCCAGGAGTTTTGCCAATTGACCTTTGGGATCAGCATATCCGATCACGATCTGATCGGCAAGTTCCAGGATAAGTTTATTACGGATCAGGCAGGTTTGAGGGGTGACGGCAGTAACTGATTCATCAAAAGGGCTGATGATCAGCAGATTCCCTCTATCCAGCCTGGCCTTGATCTCCGGTTGCCAACGTGTGTAAAAGCCACGAGCCA
>JAJBBD010000226.1 GCA_020532355.1 Candidatus Cloacimonadota bacterium
ATCCGAAGATTTTTGGGAAGCGTGGGTTAAATACTTTGCGCAAAAAGATTCTACGTTAGTAGCTGATTTAAATCAGGCACTGAAGGAATATGAGTATGATGAGCTGAATACTTATATCATTCCCAAACGTAATGACTATAAAATAGTTTGGATCGCTCCTGAAAACTCAGTTTTGTTAGATTACGAAAGCATTGTAGAACTCGGATTCACCGAAGACGAGAAGAAGATTCTGTTACTTCTAGTTTATACAATTAGCCAAGATACTAGTGTAACAGACTCTTGGATTAAAAAATACGAGTCTAGCGATTTTCGAATAATAGAACACTACATATTTGACAATTTTAAGGAAATAAATAGTAAGATAGGATTGGTTGATGACAGCGACCTAGTTTCATTTAAAGAAAAATATGGAAGCAGGCTAACTTGTAATGGATCAATAATCCAATATAATCTTGATACATCGGAAAAAACTGGTTCCACCGAATTGCAACAAGAATCCGAGTTAGGTTCTACATTAAACAATGAGATTAAGAATGTCGACCACAATAATAAAATGTGTGTTCTATATGTTTAGAACTGATTCGGAACTTTTAAGTTTAATCTATACTAGCTGTTAGGAGTTTGAATGTCTGAGCAGAAAAACAGATCTTCTACCATATCGTTTCAAGCATGGATCGGTATCTTGGTGGTTTTACTAATCCCGATTATCGGCGTCATCAAAGCTTTTACTATGATGAACGACACTACAATACACCCTACTCTATCCAATTATGCCAAAGCATTTCTGACAATACTTGCCATCGGATTCGCTGCAGGAATATTGTTTAGACTGTTAGCCAAATTCTGATTTTAGGAGCATTAACAGATGATTTGCATAGCTTGTAAGAAATTCATTGAGAACGACTGTGTGTTTTGTCCCTTTTGTGGAGCACAACAGCATCGACAAAGTAAACCGTCAAACGTAATCAGTATTGGCAGGGATCCATCCAATGACATTGTTATACAGGAATCCAGCATGTCTCGCAAACATGCCCAAGTAACTCTCGAAAACAATGAGATGGTCATCGAGGATCTTGGCTCACTAAATGGAGTATATGTTAATGGCTACAAAGTGCATATCCAACGGATTAAGCAAACGGATAGGATTTCTTTGGGAACCAGCATGATGCTTCCTTATTCACGGATCCGAGAGGCTTTTTCCCGCAAGGGTTTTTCTCAAAACATTGTGCTGTCTCCTCAAAGAACAGTGGCTTCCGATCAGCCACAGAGAGTTGATAGCAATCAATACCGCAGACACGAAAGTCCGGATGCCGTGAGAAGCGATGAGATAATAACATATGCTCAATGGATCGGGAACTTACTAATTTTGGCAATCCCTTTAGTAAACATTATTGCACTGATTGCTTGGGCATCGAACAGTGAGCAACCCAGCAAGGCAAACTGGGCGAAAGCATTGATCTTGATATGGTGCATAGCCTTATTATTGGTCGTAATCATCAGAGGCATTGCAAATTATTAACGAAGCAAAGGCAAGTGAACTGAATGAGATGTATCTTTTGTAAAACAGAAGTAATTGACTCTGCTCAATACTGTCCTGTTTGTGGACAATCTACCGGCACCAGTATTGAGTGTTCGGCTACTATCAAACTTGGCAGAGACTCTTCAAGTGATATCGTATACAATAATCCAATAGTATCGCGTAAGCACGCTTTGATCACTTATGTAAGAGGTGTGTTTGAGATATGTGACAATAAGTCACATAATGGTGTTTACGTTAATGGTCAAAGAGTTTGCTCCTCCGCCATTCTGCCCACAGATCAGATATCGCTTGGCAACTCACAAACTATAGAGTGGAGTGAATTGATCAAAGCGCTCGACACAAAGATTTTGGAAGATCAGGAAGAAATAATAGCTCATGATGATAAATCCACATATGATATCACAATCTCAGTAGGAAGGAATCATGACAACCAAATTGTAGTGGATCATCCGAAGGTGTCCAGACACCATGCTTTAGTATGTGTGGAGAAAGTGGCTGGGCAAAACATTTTATATGTGAAGGATCTTAACTCGAGCAATGGCTTATATGTCAACGGTCAACGCATCACATTCTGCAAAGTTGATAAATCTGATCATATCATGCTTGGTCAAAATGTCCTGTTGACTTGGGAGCGCATAGAAGCTATGCTAAATGTGATTGATAAAGATGCGGTGGCAGATAACGATCAAGCCGAAATGCTCTATCCCCAAGACTTGATTCAGCATACTGCTAATGATGATGACTCTTATGTTTCTCAGTCATCATCGCGATCAAAAAAAACGAATACAACGGCAGCAGCATTAGCTGTGGCTTGTGTTTTTGTGATCCTGATTATTGCGATATTGCTCTTTAGCACGCGTAATCCTGCTGCTAATGGCGAACTCAGAAAGCATAGAGTATCTCACATGCATGAGTATTCTATATTGCCAGGAGAAAGAGAAGATATTGCGAGAAGAAGAGCCAATATGGAAGCTCAACGAGAATTGATCAATAAAGCGAAGAACAGCTTTTCGTTATCTGGAAATTATGCCACAGGTTATGCGGTTTTTGATATTCAGACTGAAGATCAAGAGCAGGATACCGATAACGGCATCATTCAGATCAATCTGTATATCGAAACAGACAAACATAGCCTCCAAGCAAAACTGGACTATCTAAATCGTAACCATGACATTTTGGAAGAATTGAATAATAAGCAACAGGTATATGATGCAAACTATGATTTGCTTCAAGAAGCTGAATGGAACTTAGAAGAAAGCTATACGAACCTACAACAATTACTCATGGAGAATCAGGGCTTACCCACCGGCGAGGATACATATAGCGCTTATGGTGGTGATGATACCGCCTCAGAATATTCCAATCGTACTTCATCATCGGATTATTCTGCTCAGCAGAACCCCTGGTATAATCAAAAAGTAAAAGAGGGCGAGTCCTTGTATCAGATTAGTTTAGATATGTATGAGGAACAAATCCTGGAGATAGAAAACACTATAGAATCCCTGGATCCTCTACGGCAACAACTGGCAATGATAGCGGAGCAGGAGAGCCCTGATAATAGAAACAACTTCCTTGATAATGTAGCAGGTGGTTTGAGCAAACTGAAAGGCAAGGTCAGTCTCGGATCAGATCCATGGAAGGCTTTTATCGCATGGAGGCAAGACCCACAAAATGATAAAGAAAGCTACTTGAATCATTATGAGGTTAAACATGGAAGTAGGAACTTGGCTGAAAAGTGGTATCTTGACATTGAATTTTCAGATGAAGATATCGAAAAATGGCAAAACTTAGCTGATGGTATCACACAGAAACTTTTGAATCAAGATGGGGTCGAAAGGATAAACAAAAGAGATTTTACTATTGAGTACCCATCATCAGGTGTTGCAGTAATATCACTAAATAAAGAAGGCACAAAAAAACTCTTCAAAGCGATGGATAAAGGCATGGAACTATTTGGCTTCGATAGCGGTATAAGCATGGAAGAAGTAATGGAGGGGCAGGGACTGAGTATTGACGATTTCAGTGAAAAATACTATATGCGCAAGGAAAATGGCAAATGGAAAAGATACCTTCACGAAGAAGATACTGAACGTAATCAAATGGATTACAGGGATGAACAGATGGAAATGTTTCGTCGTGGGAGACAGAATGATGATCTTTTGGAAGCTTTAGAGAAGATAAGGGGATAAGGTCTGCCTATCCTGGTTAATTCAATATGCAAGATTCTAATAATGGAAGTCACTATGATGAACAAAAAGAATAGTTCGTTTCTTGGTCTGCTAATTATTTTGGCTACAGGCCTATTGTTGTCCTGCTTAAGCATTTTGCCGTTAAATGCTGTTGAGGGTCTCATGCTTGGATCTCAGGCTGATACTTTATACTACTATTCTACTGATTTGAGAATCGAGGGTTTATCAGCCCGAAATACTAAATACAAGATATCGGCACAATATCCTGTATTCACCAATATGGATGAGTTCCATAAGCATAATTTGGAAAAATACACTTATGAATTGATGAGCGAAATACTACTGCATCATATATTGGAAAATGATAAGATAGATTTTGGTAATGACATTGTTGCTTTGGCAAATGCTGTGATGCAAGACTGGTTGAGTAAAGACGCTTACAACTCTGTGTACCGAATGGAGGATAGCATCTGTGTGGAGATTGTGTTAAACTCTGAAATTACAACATTCAAAGTATCTCATTGGGGCGATTGGAGTGGGGCGCACGGCTACTATACAGAAAATTACTATATGCTTGATAAAAACTTGCATCCCATCGAGCACACCAGTATTATCAACCCGAACAAATTAAGCCAGTTTAATACGCTTCTGATGAATGAATTTGATCATAAAAAATACGATCATCGAGTATATGATGAGA
>JAJBBD010000227.1 GCA_020532355.1 Candidatus Cloacimonadota bacterium
CCATGCGCATTGACGCTTCGCCCCCTTCCCGCCCTTCGCTACAACGGAGGATTAAGCAAGGTTCAAGCCGGGATCATGCTGTAAGTAAGGGATCATGTCCCCCTAAAGTATGCCTAATTGTGAGATAAAGAAACATGTAAAAACGGTGTGTAAGACATTTGAATAATTGGGGCATGGAGTCCCGTACTACAAAAGTACCGGGTGGGTAGAGGTGCGATTAATAAAAGCCCACCAAACCGGTACTTCGTGCATAGAAATCTGCTATATATCAATGTGCAACGGTCTCTTTCCCATTGTATTCAAAGCAACTAATCGACATATTTAATGCCAATATTGTGGAATAGAAAAAAGAAACGCCAGATACATCAGAATCCAGCGTTTAATGAATGTGATAAATAAGTGATTAATTTACTTTAAAGGTTTTATCGCCTTTTTCGAAGAATGCAATAATTTGCCTTGCCGCCGCAATTCCGGCATTGGTATTCGCTTCTGCGGTTTGAGCTCCCATCTTCTTAGGTGTGCAGTAAATACGATCAGCATATTGTTCACTGATAGTATTCAAATTATCTGGAGCCACATCACTAACATATCGAAAACCTTTTTTCTCGGTAAAAGCTTTCAATAAAGCCTGTTCATCCAGCACTTCCTTTCGCGCAGTATTAACCAATATAGCGTTATCGGGCAAAAGCGAAAGCAAGTTCCAATTAATTGAGCCCTTAGTTTCGGCATTTGCTGGAATGTGAAGAGAAACATAGTCTCCGGTTTTAAAAATATCTTCGACCTTAGTCAGAGGTTTAACTTCTTCTTTTTGCATCACTTCATTGGCAATATATGGATCGTACGAATATACTTCCATCCCAATCCCACGAGCCATTCTTGCTACCAAGCGCGCTATGTAACCAAACCCGAAAAGTACTAGTTTCTTTCCGGCAAGCTCAGTTCCGCTTTTGCCATTAAATTTCCCACGAGCCATATAAATCATTAAACCTATGGCAAGTTCTGCTACGGCATTGGAATTCTGTCCGGGAGTGTTCATAACCACCACATCATGAGCTGTGGCTGCTTTAAGGTCTACATTGTCGTAACCTGCACCAGCACGAACTACGATCTTGAGATTCTGGGCGGCATTTAAAACAGCTTCATTCACTTTGTCACTGCGAATAATCAGGGCATCTACATCCTTAACTGCAGCTTGAAACTCACTAGCATCCAGATAAGATTCCAAAAATTTGTAATCGTACTTGGCATTTTCCAATTCTGCCTTAATCTTTGCAGCAGCTTGGGCTGCAAACGGTTTTTCTGTGGCAATAAGGACTTTTGGCATTATTAGCCTCCATGTTTATTTTTGTTCTTTTTAATATAATAAGCTTGCAAAAAGTAAAAGCAAACAAAGCACTCAATCTCCCATCGAGATTCCCAAGCCTCGAGCTGTTTTAACCAGATTTCCCTTGGGATTTACTAAGTTGTATTCTTTAATAGCGTCCTTTATGGGTACTGCAATAATATTTGGATGCCGATAAGCTACCATATGCCCCCACTTCTTTGCCAATACCAGTTCAAATGCTTTAACCCCAAATTGTGATGCCAATATCCTATCAAAAGCATTGGGTGTTCCGCCTCGTTGCAGATGCCCCAATATGGTCTCTCTAATCTCAATAGGACAACCTGCGTGTCGTAGCTCTTCTGCTAATTGCATACCTGCTCCTCCTAAACGAATTTTCATGGCACCCGGAGAATTGTTTTGAGTATAAGTCATCTCTCCACCAACAACTGTAGCACCTTCTGCAATTACGATATTAGCAAAGCCTCTTCCATTATCAAACCTCTGCATAATGGCATCCATTACCTTTTCTATCTTATAGGGAATCTCAGGAATCAAACATACTTCTGCCCCGCCGGCAATTGCCGCATGCAAAGCTATCCAACCCGCATATCGCCCCATAACCTCCAAAATAAGAACTCTATGGTGACTGGCTGCTGTAGTCACCAATTTGTCAACTGCATCTGTAGCTACATCTACAGCAGTCTGAAAACCAAAAGTGAAATCTGTATCGCTAAGATCGTTATCTATAGTTTTGGGAACCCCTATGATAGGGCAGCCAAGCTCATACAGGCCTTGAGAGATTTTTTGTGATCCATCTCCACCTATGTTTATAATGGCTTCGATATTCTGATAACGAATTCGTTCCACAAAATCCTTACTTCTATCCACTTCAGCCCAATTTCCCTTATTGTCTTTTACTGGCCAGTTGAAGGGACCCCCTTTGTTTGTAGTACCAATGATAGTACCACCTCGCACATGGATCCCAGCTACTTTGTCAGAAGTGAGTTCCACTAAATGCATGGGATCTTGTAATACTCCATTAAAGGCATCTATTGAGCCCAAAACTTCCCATGTATGTTCTTGCGCAGCGCGTTTCACAATGGCACGTATTACTGCATTCAAACCGGGACAATCTCCACCGCCTGTGGCTATCAATAGTCTTTTCTTCATATAATCTCCAAGCTCTCAATTATGTCATTTTATCTTTTACGCATTTTTTAGTCAACCGCTTTTTATTGTTCTACTAATCAGATAAGTAATTGTTAAACATTATGAGCTAAGCTTATTTCAATATATTGATTTTGGTATATTTCAATTTGCGATAATCTCTAAAACTCATTATCGAAGCCAACGCAAGAAAGCCTGCAGCAACAATGAATACAGATTCAATTCCTATAAGCCGGAGTAGGGTAAAACCCAGTACTGGAGCCACTAAACCACGAACTCCAGTAAGTGTAACATGAACACTCTGATACATAGCTGCATCTTCATTACCGGCAAAAAAGATAGAACTCATATTCCACGCCATATTTACCCCAGTCATTGCCAAACCGAATATTGTATAAGCAACAAAAACAATTATTACGGCAACTACAGATTCTCCTGCCCAATAAGATGATAACACAAATAATAGAGGAAACAACATTAATAATGCAAAGCTAAATCCTATATACTTAAATGGATGCATCCTATCGTGTAAGCTACCAAAAAGGGGCGCTAAGAATAACATACCCAATTGAGATAACACTCCTTTGGCTAAGAAGTTGTTGGTATAGCTTAGCTGAAGTCTATCTACCATGTAGATTGGGATAATGGGTTGCATCATAATATACCCCATCCCATAAATCGAAAAGCTCCGTTCGAAAGCTGAGAAAGCTTTATTTTGTTTCATGAGAGCTAAACTCCGTTGAATTGGATCTAAAAATGCCGCTTTCAACGTAACCTTTTCATGTATCTGTGAAGGTTCTATCATGGGCTCCTGTATATTTATACGAGAATGAAGAAGGGTACTTATAAAACCTGCAATTCCGGTAAGAGCGAGAATCCATCTAAAGCTAGATTCTTGGATATCTAATGCTCTACCGACAATGAAAGTAAGCACTATCGATATCGCCATACCAATACTCAGTGTATAACCATATACTGCTGCCCTGCGCTGAGGTCGAATATTCCTTTGGTATATGCTATTCTGGGCTGGGAGCAGCATTGAATTAGCCGAATACAACAAAGCCATTATTACCAGGTACTCATTCATTGTGCTAAGCCATATAGCATATAACAGAGTAAGCCTGCCTACCACACCTCCAGCAATGAAATAGTAAGATTTATGTCGAGACTTCTCAAAAAGTCTGCCCCACCAAATGGAAAGAAAGTTTGAAACCGGCCATATCATAGTCATTAACATCAGTTGCCAATCTCGAGCATGTAGTGCCTTGCGGGCAATAATATCCTGTGTTTGCGCTAAAGATTGCACAGCTCCGTTGAAAACGGCGGCAAGCATTAGTAAATATACCGTTTGGCGTACAAAGGGATTTAGTTCTTTAAGTTTCATAATAAGACTTAGAGCTTAATTCTAAGAGCCGCTTTCTTGTCAAGTTTGTTAAATATTGGTATAAAGATACTATTCAAACAATTAGTTGTGTTTCCTAATCCATTTAATTCCTTTATAACAGATCCAAACAAAAAGCCTCCTCTCAAGGGAGGAGGCAATTGGCTTTTTATCTAATCGGGTTATTAATACATTCCACCCATTCCCGGATTCGGCATCGGAGCCGGTGCTTCCGGTTCGGGGATATCTGTTACTATGCACTCAGTAGTTAGGAATAGAGCCGCTATTGAAGCAGCGTTTTGCACTGCACTACGAACAACCTTAGCAGGGTCAATAATTCCAGCTTCAAAGAGATTTTCATATTTACCTGTGGCTGCATTAAAGCCCATATGAATGTCTTTGAATCCCTTAACTTTTTCCACTACCACGGCTCCTTCTTCACCGGCGTTTGCGGCGATTTGGTAAACAGGTTTTTCCATAGCTTTTGCCAGAATTTCCACTGCCATTTTTTCTTCATGTGAAAGCCCTTTCATTTGTTTCAAAGCTTTTGCGGCCTGAATAAGAGTTACTCCTCCACCCGGCACTATTCCTTCTTCCACTGCGGCACGGGTTGCGTGTAACGCATCATCAACGCGAGCTTTCTTTTCTTTCATTTCGGTTTCTGTAGCAGCCCCAATACGTAACACAGCCACACCGCTGGAAAGCTTTGCCAAGCGTTCTTGCAGCTTCTCTTTGTCATAATCTGAAGTTGTTTCTTCTATTTGAGCCTTAATTTGTTTTATTCTACCGTCGATTGCTTCCTGAGGACCGGCACCTTCACGAATAGTAGTGTTCTCTTTCTCTACCAGTACCTTCTTGGCGCGCCCCAAATCTGTCATCGTTGTGCTGTCAAGTTTGCGCCCCATATCTTCAGATATTAGGGTAGCTCCGGTAAGAATTGCAATATCTTCCATCATAGCTTTACGACGATCTCCAAAACCGGGAGCTTTAACCGCTACTATGTTTAAAATCCCACGTAATTTGTTTACAACCAAAGTTGCTAAAGCTTCGCCCTCAATATCCTCGGCAATAATCAACAAAGGCTTGCCTGTTTGAGCTACTTCTTGAAGAATTGGTAACAAGTCTTTCATTACGCTGATTTTTTTATCGTAAAGCAAAATGAAAGGCTCTTCCATCTCGGCAATCATTTTATCCGGATTTGTCACAAAATACGGAGAAATATATCCGCGATCAAATTGCATGCCTTCCACTTTCTCCAATCCAGTATCGATAGATTTTGCTTCTTCGATATTGATGATGCCTTCTTTCCCAACACTTTCCATAGCTTCAGCTATCAACTTGCCAATTTCAGGATCGTTGTTTGCACTAATACTGGCAATCTGAGCTATCTCACCATTACTCTTAATCGTTTTAGAATATTCATGAATATTATCTACAATTATCTTTGTGGCTTTTTCTAAACCACGTTTGAGGTACATGGGATTTACTCCCGCTGTAACATGCTTTAAACCTTCTTCAATGATGGCTTGAGCCAATAACGTAGCGGTTGTAGTGCCATCGCCAGCATTGTCATGAGTCTTTTCAGCTACTTCTTTACAGAGCTGGGCACCCATGTTTTCAAAGACATCTTCCAGTTCAATCTCTTTGGCTATCGTTACACCATCATTGGTAATAAGCGGAGAACCAAATTTTTTATCCAATACTACATTTCTGCCCTTGGGTCCAAGGGTAACCTTAACGGCATCTGCCAGTTTGTCCACACCGTTCTTCAAAGAAGTACGGGCTTCGTGTGCATACTGCAATTGTTTTGCCATCTTTGTTTTCCTCCATATTTTTGAAATTTACTAATTCATATTTAGCAGTCTGTTCTTATGAGTGCTAATCTTATAATATCCCGTTTCCTGTCAAGTGCAAATTTTTTTTATTATTTTTTTTGCGTATCTGAACTGCACTATCAAAATAAGCTACTATTCGCGAACGCTGATACTATAATATATGGAGACGAATACGATCTCTCCCTTATACCAGTACTCAGACCTGTGTTATGCGCTCAGCCTTGTGAGCCCAGAAAAACAAGCCAACATGTTTGTACCTGATATAAGCACATCTCTTATATATAAGTGATGGTTTGTTGACGCAGCATCCCTAACAAGTGGGCTTTAACAACGATTAGAAGATTTGTGAATGTACATCAATACAAATAGTGTTATTCACCCTGATAACACGTTGAATAAAAGCATAAATAAGCAACACTTGAAAGCTTTTTTTAAAAATTGCTGAATTACATAAGCAAACATTCTACATCATAACAAATGGTATGTTTATGGAAATAGCTGACTGCTGGTTCATTAACATTTTCTGATACAGTAACATAGAAGACCTGTTGCACATTTGCTGTTTAGCCCTAAACTGTCCTTTGCCACTCCTAATGCCTTAGCGGATAATTAGCCCAAGTTTAAGCGGATATTCTGCTATATCAGTAAGAGCAAGACAGGGGGAACTATAGTTTATACATACTGGAAGCGGTTGGGTTCCAGTGTTTGTTTTTAAGAACAAATCAAGGAAATAATGCGAGGAAAATTATCCCAATTTCTGGGCAAGTTCCGCCCCCAGATGACCATCCCCGAGTATAAATCTTACTTGATGCCTGTTTGGGGATTATTAAGAGCCGATCGGTGATCTGCCTGCAAATGGCAAGGAGCTTGAACGAGAAAGTGACGGTCAAGAAGATCTGAGAACGTTTCACTCGTCATCTGAACAAGCAGGAACTGGGAGTATATATCTTTATATTGGGGTTATGATTCAAGATATCTGGAAAAGAAAGTCTTGACGATTTTAAGTTTGCAAACAAGTTTACATCATAGACTATTTGGCTGGCCATAATAGCTGAGAGTCTGCAATACTACGCCTACGAAGAGGTAATAATGGATAAGTTATCGTTTAAAAACACCGAGAAGAGCATTTTGTGGGATATCCGTTATGGCGACGGTTTGCTATGGCTTTATAAAGGAATAGCTTTTGTTGCTTTGTTTCTGGCATTAAAAGTTTCATTATTGATGTGGCTGGCTCTGATTCTGCTTTTCCCTATACAGCATCTGATTCGGAAAAGATGGGTAATACCACGCAGAGGGATAGTTAAACAAAGATATTATAGCAATCGCCCAAAATATACTACCATGATCATCATCGTTGGCTATCTCTATCTTATGCTTATCACTTTACACTTATTTAGCACCAGAATATCGGAAACTATGGTGAAAGTAATGATTTTCTCATTGTATTTGCTGCTGTTTGTCAATTGGCTAGTTATATCTTACCTAGAGTGGGATAAGAAAAGCTTGTATCCAATTTTAGATCGAATAGTCATTCTATTTTTGCTCATCGCTCTGTGGTACATAAAATTCGAATTTTCTGCTTTTCTGCTACTAATCTGCATCTATGGTATTTTTAATATCATTGCGGGAACATGGCAGTTCATCAGTTTCATCAAAAACAATCCGGTACAAGCTCATGAAGGATAACATCACTTTAGAGATTGAAGAAATAGACCGTATGATTCATGAACCTGCTAGGCTCAGGATCATGATATATTTGTCTCTGATTCAAGAAGCTGATTTTACAAATCTTCTTTACAACACAAAACTCAGTCGTGGAAACCTTTCTGCCCAGTTACAGAAACTTGAAGCTGTAGGCTATATCGATATCAATAAAAAGTTCATTAAACGCATTCCCCGTACTCTGGTATCGATTACCGATGCCGGAGTCAAAGCCCTACGGAAATACAAAGAGAATCTCAATCGGATACTTTCTTCGGACAATCAGGAATCCAGTGAATAGTTTTGGCGGCTATTTACATTCAATTTTATTTTGGGAGAGGATGATAATTTCATGATCTATGCACATATAACCCTATGCTCAGTATATCTATTGAGTCAGTAAAATCTGCAATTCTTCTCCGATATCTGTAAACATAGATAACGTATTTGTGCAAGTCTTTTTCAGAATCTACATTTAGCAACTGATGTCTTAAATCGGCAGAGAATAAACATAGCAGATTGTGATTTAGAATCTGCATTAAAACTATTGACAAGATACTCTTGTCTCCGAGCGTGGAAAAAAACAAATCTATCACATTCAGGAGGTAATATGACCTACCGCGTTCTCGCGATTAATCCCGGTTCAACTTCTACAAAAATCGCAGTTTATGATGACGTAAAACCAGTTTTTGAAAAAACTCTCCGCCATGACCCTACCGAATTGGAAAAATTTGGTGGCATCATCGAACAATACGATTTTCGGAAAGATTTGGTAATGGAAGCCATGCGTGAAAATAATGTGGATTCTACAAGCCTGCATGCCGTAGTTGGTAGAGGGGGGTTAGTTCGCCCTGTTAGCGGAGGAACCATGAAGATTGGGCAGTCCATGCTCCGGGACCTGCAAGATCCAGCACTTTGGGGTAGGATACATGCTTCAAATTTGGGAGCATTTATAGCCGATGCTATTAGTAAAGAACTGAATATTCCGGGCTTCATTGTTGATCCGGTTGTTGTGGATGAATTCGACGATATTGCCAGAATCTCTGGAATTCCCGAGATTGAACGTAAAAGCCTGTTGCACGCCCTTAATATTCGTTATATAGCCCGCTTGATGGCAAAGAAATTGGGCAAGGATAGTAGCGAAGTGAATCTCATTGGAGTACACATGGGCGGCGGCATCTCTGTGGCTGCCATAAAAAGCGGTAGAGTGGTAGACGTGAATAACGCTCTCTTGGGTATGGGACCTTTCTCACCTCAACGGGCTGGCGCTCTTCCTATTGGAGATCTTATAGAAATGGCTTATAGCGGCAAATATACTAAAAAAGAGTTAAATAGCTATCTCACTAAAACTGCCGGCTTAATGGCATATCTGGGAACAGACAGTGGAATTGAAGTAAACCAGCGCATTAAGGCAGGAGACGAAAAAGCAAAACTGATCTTGGATGCCATGTGCTATCAGGTTTCCAAAGAGATTGGTGCTTGTGCTGCAGTTCTTGCCGGTAAGGTGGATGCCATATTCCTTTCTGGGGGCTTAGTTTATAACGATATTATCGTTCACTCCATTGAAGCCCGCTGCAAATTTATTGCCGAGCTACATCTATATCCCGGCGAAAAAGAAATGGAAGCCCTTTGTCAAGGTGGAATAAGGGTGCTTAAGGGTATTGAACCGGCACTGGACTACCCCTATTGAAGAATTTAGTTTCTCTTTTGAGGGAAATCCGTTTGTAAATTTCGGGTTTCCCTTATCTGCAATTCTCACATAATGCTAAAGAAAAAACTATCTCTGATTGCTTTCTTCCTCTCAATCGTTGCACTGTTGGCGGCTGGAGATTGGACCGTTCTAATCTACATGGGCGCAGATAATGATCTTGCACAGCAAGCTCTTGACGATATCGAACAGATGGAAACAGCCCTACAACCACAAGATCTAAACTTAATTGTGCAGATAGATCTTCCCGATATAGGTGCCAAACGCTATCGCATTGAGCATCATCCCCAATCTGGAATTGGTTCTCCTGTGCTAAAAAACCTAGGTATTGTCGATAGCGGCGAACCGGATACATTAAATGATTTCATTAGATGGGGCTTTGCCAGATACCCTTCTCGATATAAGATGTTGGTGCTGTGGTCTCATGGAGATAGTTGGTATAAGCAAAACAAATATATTTCTCCAGACACTGATACCGGACACGATATTGGAATAGCCAATCAAGAATTAAGCATGGCATTATCTGGAACACCAAAATTGGATATCTTGCTCTTTGATGCCTGTAGTATGCAAAGCATCGAAATAGCCTACGCATTGAAAGATAATGCAAACTACATTATCGGATCGGCAGATTTGGTACCCACTAAAGGATTCCCTTATCCACAAATTATTACTTTGTTCAACCAGTCTCCGCACTCAATAGCCGTTCAAATTCCAGATCTTTACACCAATTTCTACCTTCCCGGCAGCCCGAACAATCCTTCAATGTATTACCTCAATACAACTTGTTCTACTATTGATACAGCATATTTATCCTCATTTGATAATCAATTTCAGCCTTACCTTCGTACTCTTTTCGGCTATACGGAGCAATTAAGAGCCATTCGCCAAGATTTACACGAAATGAACACCGGTTATGCAGATGCTGACCTCAAGCAATTGTTTGTTCATATTCTCAACAACAATATTTTACCAACTCAAACCCAGCAGTTGCTAGATCATTTCGAACAAATGGTGCCTGCTTATTCATTTACTTCCTCCTATGGGGTTGAAGATCTGAGTAGTGTAGCAATTTGGTTTCCTGATAATCGGTACTTCTTCAACAATACTTGGCGCCATTACTTTCGTCTTAGCTTTGCCAAAATTGGCTGGCTAAGCCTTGTTAATGCAGTTATTGGAAACGATAACGAGGCTCCCGATTCTCCACAACTTATTAATCACTCCCAACGACATGGAAAATTGATTGTATCCTTTACCTCTCCTACAGATCCCGATTCTCTTTATTATCATGTACAAAGCGATCATGCCGATTTCTACTATGAAACTACTGCCTACTCATCAACTGTTACAATCACCTTTCCCATCAATGGTTC